>NZ_JAZHYN010000044.1:0-27188 GCF_036576025.1 Methylocystis borbori
TCGGGCGCGGGCTTTCCCTGCGCGTCGCCCGCCTGCAATTGCGCCAGCGTCTTTTGAAGATTGGCGAGGCGCTGCGTCTCGTCGGCGCGGGCGGAAGCGATCGCCGCCTGCTGCGCCGTGACGCGCGCCGCCCCGGCGCCGAGCGCGAAAAGCGCGAGAGCCATGAGCGCGAGAAGCGCGAACCAGACGGCGCGCTCGCGCCGCATCATGCGCGCCTCGAAACGCAGACCCGTGAGGAAAGCCGAAACGCCCATCGCGCGCCTCACGCCGGCCGCAGGCGCCGCGCCGCAAAGAGCGCGAAGCCGCAAGAGATCGCAAACCATAGGAGAAGCGCGGCGGCCGGCGCGGCGCTATGCGCGAGGGCGAAAAGAGCGCCGGGCGCATGATAGGAGAATGCGGCGATCTTTCGCCATAGCTCCGGTCCCGCGACATAATTATTGTCGTGGGCGAAATGAATGATGTTGTCGCTCACTTCGTTCTGAATGTCGCGCCGATGCGCTTCGGCGGCGGCGGCGAAATCGAACTGGCTGCGGCTGTCGACGCCGGCGAAGGCCATGGAGAGCGGCCGCATCGCCAGCAGCGGGAACAGGAAGCCCGGCGCGGCGCGCAGCGCGTCCTGACGGTCGAAGGCCGATTGCAAGGCGCCGAAATGCCGGTCGAATATCGCATAGCCGGCCTCGTCGTCCTTGCGCAGCGCGAGGCCGCGGAAATTGACCGGCAGATCCTCGATCCGGGAGACGCCGTATTTCTTCAGCGTCTCGTCGCGGAAGGCGATGAAACCCGGATGGCGTTCATCATGTCCGAAGGTCTTGGCCTTGTCCTCGACAACGCCGGCGCGAAACTCCTGCCATGTCGGCGTCGGCGCGAAAGCGCGGGCGGCGTCGGTCGCAAGGCGCGGCGCCAGGAAAGAATTGGCGAGCCAAAAGGCCAGCAGCGTCACCAGCGCCGCCCGCGAATTTTTCGCCAGCGCCGAAACGCCGAGCGTCAGAAAGGCGAAGCCCGAAAGATAAAGCGCATAGCCGGCGCCAAGCGCGCCAAGACGCATGAACTGATCGGCGAGCGAGAAGCGCTCCCGATCGACGAAGAAGAACAGGGCGAGCGCCGCGCCAAGGAAGGCCGGCGCGAGCAGCGCGAAAATCGCGCCGATGAGCGCCAGCGCCTTGCCGGCGAGAATGTCGCGCGGACGCGCGCCGACGCTCAATAATTGCTTCAGCGCGCCGCTTTCGCGCTCGCCCGAGAAGCTCGCGAAACCGATCAAGATGACGACGAGCGGCGCGATCGTCTGCAGGATGAAGGCGAGCGACAGCGAGCCGAGCCGCGCGCCGACGCCGCCGTCGCGCGCCTGTTTGAATTGGGTTTCGTTCTGCTTATGCGCCTCAAGCCACACGGTCGAGCCGACATAGGCGTCGACGCCGGGATCGGCGAGCGCGAGCGGGCTCAAAGGCTTGAAGGCGTATTGGCCGAAATGCGCTGCGGCGTGCGGATTTTTGGCGCCCTGCCCGGTCCAGAGATTTCGATCGGCGACCGCCGCGGCGTCGCGCTCGCGCAGAAGCCGAGCGTTTTCGACATAGCCGAAGGCGAGCGCGCCAAGCATCAAAGCCACGATGAGCGCGCAAAGCGCGACGAGACGCCGGTCGCGCGAAAACTCCAGCCATTCCTTGGCGGCAATGACGCGCACGATACGCCAATGGCTTTTCGTGGGCGCCGTCCGGGCGAGCGGGGCGAGGACGAGATCGCTCACGCCGCCCTCGCGAAAAGATCGAGATAGGCGCGCTCCAGCCCCAGATGATCGACGTCATCGGCGCCAAAGACCGAGGCGAGACGGCCCTGCGCCATGATGCCGATCCGCGTGCCGCATTGCTTGGCGAGGAAGAGGTCGTGCGTGACCATCAGCACAGCCATGCCGTCCTTGCGCAGCCGCTCGATGAGCGCGGCAAATTCATTGGCTGCAAGCGGATCGAGGCCGGAGGTGGGCTCGTCCAGCACCAAGGCCTGCGCGCGGCGCGCGAGGGCGATGGCGACGCCGACCTTCTGGCGCATGCCTTTGGAATAATCCTTCACGGGACGATGGGCCGCGTCCTCGGGAAGGCCGGCGGCGGCGAGCAAGGAGAGCAGCGTCTCGCGCGGCGCCTCGGCCCCGGAGACTTCGGTGAAATATTGGAGATTCTCGAGACCAGTGAGCGCGCCATAGAGCATCACCGTCTCGGGGATATAGGCGAGCTTGGCGCGCGCGCCGGTAGGGTCCTGCGCCGCGCCGATTCCGCAGACGAGCGCCTGGCCCTCGGTCGGCTCGACGAAATTGAGGAAGAGATTGACGGTCGTCGTCTTGCCGGCGCCGTTGGGGCCGAGGAGGCAAAAGACTTCGCCCCCCGCCACCGTCAAATTTAAATGGTCGAGCGCCGGCGCATTAGCGCCGTCGTAACGCTTTGTGAGATTGCGCGCTTCGAGCATGGCCGTATCCGCTCTACGGCTCGACGTCGCCGCGCGTGGCCTCGCGTCGGCGTCAAGTATGATCTCTTGCTCAAGCCTGCCTCTTCGCGCGGCGCCCGTCAAGCAAAACGGCGCGCCGGTGTCCCGACGCGCCGCCATGCATGTTCTCAAAACGCGAAGCGCCTATTTCGCCGCATAGGCTTCCGTCACGTCCTCGACGGTGCGCAGGCCGGGCTCCGGCGACATGACGAGCACCGCCATATTGCCGGGCGCATGTTCGTTCTTCCACATTTTGGTATGGGCTAGGGGAATCTTCTCCCAGGTGAAAACTTCCGACATGCAGGGATCGACGCGGCGATCGAGCACGAAGCGGTTGGCGGCCGAGGCCTGTTTCAAATGCGCGAAATGCGAACCCTGAATGCGCTTCTGGCGCATCCACACATAGCGGGCGTCGAAGGTGAGATTAAAGCCGGTCGTGCCCGCGCAGAACACCACCATGCCGCCGCGCTTCACGACAAGACAGGAGACGGGGAAGGTCGCTTCGCCGGGATGCTCGAAGACGATGTCCACATCCTTCTTGCCGGTGATGTCCCAGATCGCCTTGCCGAAGGCGCGGGCGTTCTTGGTCCATTCGTTGAATTCGGCCGTGTTGACCTTGGGCAATTGCCCCCAGCAGTTGAAGTCCTTGCGATTGATGACGCCCTTGGCGCCGAGCGAGAGCACGTAATCGCGCTTGCTTTCGTCCGAGATGACGCCGATCGCGTTGGCGCCGGCGGCGGCGCAGAGCTGCACGCCGAAGACGCCGAGCCCGCCCGAGGCTCCCCACACCAGCACATTGTCGCCGGGCTTAAGCTGATGCGGCGCATGACCGAACAGCATGCGATAGGCGGTGGCCAGCGTCAGCGTGTAGCAGGCCGCCTCTTCCCAGGTCAGGTGCTTGGGCCGCTCCATGAGCTGGCGATCCTGCACGCGGCAGAATTGGGCGAAGGAGCCGTCCGGCGTCTCATAGCCCCAGATGCGCTGCGAGGGCGAGAACATCGGGTCGCCGCCGTTGCACTCCTCATCGTCCCCATCGTCCTGGTTGCAGTGAACGACAACCTCGTCGCCGACCTTCCAGCGCTTGACCTTGGAGCCGACCGCCCAGACGACGCCCGAAGCGTCGGAGCCGGCGATATGATAGGGCTGCTTATGCGCGTCGAGCACGGAAATAGGCTGGCCCAGCGCGGCCCAGACGCCATTGTAATTGACGCCCGCCGCCATCACGAGCACGAGCACGTCATGGCTGTCGAGCTCCCAGGTCGGCAAGACCTCGAGCTGCATCGCCTGCTCGGGCGGCCCATGGCGCTCCTTGCGGATCGTCCAGGCGTACATGTTCTTGGGAACATGCCCGAGCGGGGGAATTTCGCCCATTTCATAGAGGTCTTTCTTCTCGGTCAACTTTGGGCTCCTCGCCTTGCCGCCCTGCTGGGCTAGGGAATTGGCGGGAGCTTATAGACGCGGCGGCGCGGCGCGAATAGCCCTAAGTTACCGGCGCCGATGGCCCTTTATCGCGAACCGCCCCGCCCCGGCGCATTGCCGCGCCGTGCGGCGACGCCTATTATAAGCTGGTTAAGCTAGTAGGTGGAGCAAGGCATGGAGATCGGGGCCTTCGAGGCGAAGAACACGCTCGGCAGCCTGCTCGACCGGGTCGAGAAGGGCGAGGAGATCGTCATCACGCGCCGCGGCAAGCCTGTCGCGCGGCTCGCGCCGATCCGCAGCGAGCGAGACATCCAAAGCGCCCGCAAGGCCATGGAAGAGCTCCGCGAACTATCGAAAGGCAACAGGCTCGACGGTCTCAAGATCAAGGATTTGATCGACGAAGGGCGCCCGTGAGTCTGGTCCTCGATAGTTCCGTCGCGCTTGCCTATTGCTTCGACGAGGAGATCACGCCTCAGATTCTTAAGACATTCGATAGGGTCATCGACGAAGGCATCGTCGTTCCGAGCTTGTGGCGATATGAAGTCGCCAATGTTCTGGCGCTCGCCGAGCGGCGGGGACGGGTGACGCTCGGCTTCCCGAAAATCGCATTTGACCGGTTCGAGAAAATCTCGATTGTTGTGGACGAAGAGAGCGACGAACAGGCGTGGACAACAACAATAAGGCTTGCCGGGCTTTACAAGCTCACCGTTTACGACGCCGCCTATCTTGAACTCGCGCAGCGCCGCCGCTTGCCGCTGGCCACCCTCGACGCCGTGCTGGCGCAGGCGGCGAAGGCGGCGGGCGTCGAGACCCTCATATAGCCAGCCGGCCGCCTCATCTTGTCAAAACAGGGTCATGTGCTATCGCAACGGGCGGAGAAACCGACAAAGTGAAAGACATGACCCCGCCCCGCCGCGACAAGCCCTGGATGTTTCGCACCTATGCCGGCCATTCGACGGCCAGCGAGTCCAACAAGCTCTATCGCGCCAATCTCGCCAAGGGCCAGACGGGTCTCTCCATCGCCTTCGACCTGCCGACCCAAACGGGCTATGACAGCGACCACATCCTTTCGCGCGGCGAGGTCGGCAAGGTCGGCGTGCCGGTGTCGCATCTTGGCGACATGCGCGCGCTCTTTAAGGGCATTCCGCTCGCCGAGATGAACACGTCGATGACCATCAACGCCACCGCTGTGTGGCTGATGGCGCTCTACATCGCCGCCGCGGAAGAGCAAGGCGCGCCGCGCGCCAAGCTCCAGGGCACGACGCAAAACGACATCATCAAGGAATATCTCTCGCGCGGCTCCTACGTCTTTCCGCCGGCGCAATCGCTGCGCCTGACGCAGGACCTCATTCTCTTCACGACGAAGGAATGTCCGAAGTTCAATCCAATCAACGTCTGCTCTTACCATCTGCAGGAAGCGGGCGCGACGCCTTCGCAGGAGCTCGCCTATGCGCTGGCGACCGCCGTCGCCATTCTCGACAATGTGAAGAAGTCGGGCGAAATCTCCGACGCGGACTTCGCTCAGGTCGTCGGCCGCATCTCCTTCTTCGTCAACGCCGGCATGCGCTTCGTCACCGAACTTTGCAAAATGCGCGCCTTCGCCGAGCTTTGGGAGGAGATCACGCGCGAGCGCTACGGGATAAAGGACGAAAAGCTCCGGCGCTTCCGCTACGGCGTGCAGGTCAATTCCCTGGGCCTCACCGAACCGCAGCCCGAGAACAACGTCTATCGCATCTTGATCGAAATGCTGGCCGTCGTTCTCTCCAAGAACGCCCGCGCCCGCGCCGTGCAGCTGCCGGCCTGGAACGAGGCGCTTGGCCTCCCGCGTCCCTTCGACCAGCAATGGTCGCTGCGCATGCAGCAGATCATGGCCTATGAGACCGACCTCTTGGAATATGGCGATATTTTCGACGGCAATCCCGAAATCGCCCGCAAGGTCGCCGAACTCAAGGCGGAGGCGACGGCCGAATTGAAGAAGATCGAAGACCTCGGCGGCGCGGCCGCGGCGGTCGAGATCGGCTATATGAAGGGCAAGCTCGTCGAAGCCAACACCGCGCGCCTCGAGGCGATCGAGGCCGGCGAGCAGATCGTCGTCGGCGTGAATAAATTCACCGAGGGCGAGCCTTCGCCGCTGACCTCCAGCGGCGACCAGATCATGATCGTGCCCGAACATGTCGAGGCCGAGCAGATCGCGCGGCTCAAAGCCTGGCGCGAGGGCCGCGACCAGAAGGCCGCGCAAGCCGCCATCGACGAGCTGGCGCGCGCCGCCAAGGAAGGCCGCAACATGGTCGAGCCGTCGATCGCGGCGGCGAAAGCGGGCGTCACCACCGGCGAATGGGGCAATGTTTTACGCGGGGTGTTCGGCGAGTATCGCGCGCCGACGGGCGTCTCTTCGACGGCCCGCCAGGTCGGCGGCCAGCTCGACGCCGTGCGCGAAGAAGTCGCGCGCGTCTCGCAAAAGCTCGGCAAGCGGGCGAAATTCCTCGTCGGCAAGCCCGGCCTCGACGGCCATTCGAATGGGGCCGAACAAATCGCCGTGCGCGCGCGCGACGCCGGCTTCGACGTGATCTACGCCGGCATTCGCTCGACGCCGGCCGAACTCGTCGATACGGCGAAGAAGGAGGGCGCGCATTGCATCGGCCTCTCCATTCTCTCCGGCTCCCATGTGACGCTCGCGCATGAGGTCATCAAGCTGATGAAGCAGGAGGGCGTCGAAGCGCCGCTCGTCGTC
Source organism: Methylocystis borbori (assembly GCF_036576025.1). Classification (NCBI taxonomy): domain Bacteria; kingdom Pseudomonadati; phylum Pseudomonadota; class Alphaproteobacteria; order Hyphomicrobiales; family Methylocystaceae; genus Methylocystis; species Methylocystis borbori. Next base: position 6,620 of record NZ_JAZHYN010000044.1, read on the forward strand.
GGCGGCATTATTCCGCCGGCGGACGAAAAACTGTTGCGCGACGCGGGCGTCGCGGCGGTCTATACGCCGAAGAATTACGACCTCAACGCCATCATGACCGACCTCGCCCATATCATCGAGAAGGCCGCGGTGTAAGGCGCCAATGAAAGGTCCCTCATCCTGAGGAGCGTGCGGAGCGCGCGTCTCGAAGGACGAGGGACCGTCTCCAGAAATCACGAACTCCCGGCAGCGCAATCCTCGTCCTTCGAGACGCCGCCTTTGGCGGCTCCTCAGGATGAGGATTGCTTGGGGGCAGCCCGGGCTTGTGCCGCGCCTTTGGCTTGCGCAATATTGCGCCGCAATATTGCGCAGGAGCGTTCATGTCCGCCGACGCCATCGCCCGCCCGGATTTCTTCAGCCGCGAACGAACCGTCGCATCCCCCGCTTTCAACCGCTGGCTCGTGCCGCCAGCGGCGCTGGCGATTCATCTCTGCATCGGCATGGCCTATGGCTTTTCCGTCTTCTGGCTGCCGCTGTCGCGGATCATTGGCGGCGCGCAACCCAAGGAATGCCCGGAGACGCTCGGCTTCTTCGCGACGCTCGTCGCGACCGACTGCGACTGGAAGATCAGCTGGCTGGGGTGGACCTTCACGCTCTTCTTCGTCCTGCTCGGCTCCTCGGCGGCGGTTTTCGGCCATTGGCTGGAGACGGCGGGACCGCGCAAGGCCGGCCTCGCCGCCGCCTTCTGCTGGTGCGGCGGCCTGCTCATCTCGGCGCTCGGCGTCTATCTGCACCAGATCGCCTTGCTGTGGATCGGCTCCGGCGTCATCGGCGGCGTTGGCCTCGGCCTCGGCTATATCTCGCCGGTCTCGACGCTGATCAAATGGTTTCCCGACCGGCGCGGCATGGCGACGGGCCTCGCCATCATGGGCTTTGGCGGCGGCGCGATGATCGGCGCGCCGCTCGCCGACCGGCTGATGGGCTTTTACGCGACGCCTGCGTCGCCCGGCGTCTGGCAAACCTTCGTGACGCTCGCCGCGATCTATTTCGTCTTCATGGTGGCGGGCGCGCTCGGCTATCGCGTGCCGCGCGAGGGCTGGGCGCCGGCCGGCTACACGCCGCCATTATCCGCCGCGAACGCCATGGTGACGCATCGCCACGTCCATCTCGACACGGCGTGGAAGACGCCGCAATTCTGGCTGCTCTGGGGGGTTCTCTGCCTCAATGTCTCGGCCGGCATCGGCGTGCTCGGCATGGCCTCGCCGATGCTGCAGGAGGTTTTCGGCGGACGCCTCATCGGCCTCGACATCGGCTTCGATGCGCTGAGCGGCGAGCAAAAGAAGCAGATCGCGGCGATCGCGGCGGGCTTCACCGGCCTCTTGAGCCTGTGCAACATCGGCGGCCGCATCGGCTGGGCGTCGGCCTCCGACAGATTCGGGCGCAAGGCCACTTACGCCATCTTCTTCGTGCTGGGCTTTCTGCTCTATGCGAGCGTCCCCTTCGCGGCGCAAAGCGGCGCGGTCGTCGTCTTTGTCCTCGTCTTCGCCGTCATCATCACCATGTATGGCGGGGGCTTCGCGACCATTCCCGCCTATCTCGCCGATATTTTCGGCACCCATCATGTCGGCGCCATTCATGGCAGGCTGCTCACCGCCTGGTCGACGGCGGGCGTGCTCGGACCCGTGCTCGTCAATTACATCCGCGAATATCAACTCGCGCACGGCGTCGCGCGCGAAGCGGCCTATAACCAAACCATGTATGTGCTGGCGGGCCTCCTGCTCGCGGGCCTCGTCTGCGATCTCCTGGTGCGTCCGGTCGCCGAGAAATATTACATGAGCGACGAGGAGGTCGCGGCGCAAAAGAAGATTTCCGTCGCCGAGGTCGAGAAAGAGGAAGACGAAACCCACGCCGACTTCGAGGATTTCGTTGAGGAAGCAAGCGAAACCTCCGACGCCGCGACGGTCGTCGCCGATCCGCCCGCCGCGCAGCCGGCGCGCGGCGCGTGGCTGCTTCTTCTCCTCGCCTGGACGGCGGTTGGCGCGCCGCTCGCCTGGGGCGTGTGGATGACGCTGCAAAAGGCGCTGAAGCTGTTGCAGTGACGATTACTGCGGATTGAGGATGACATCCTCGCAAGGGATGAAAAATCTCGACCCGCCGAAGCCGCCGGTGACGGCCGTGCGCCGCAGATCGGCGTTATTCACGACGTTGAGCGTCATCGTTCCGGCGCCGCGCGTACGCCCCAGCGGCACATCGGCCCAGTCGCCGGTGATTGTGTTTCCGTTCCGCACGCCCTTAAACACATTCGCGAATGTCGGCGGCTGATCGGCGCTGCGTCCAAACCACCAGACATTCGAGCCGACCTGTCTAATGTAATAGGTCCCGCCGTCATTTCCGCGAAATGTCCCGTTGAGCGTCGGCGGCGTCGCGCAGAGCGCAAAGGCGGAATTCGGCGCCGCCGACAAGATCAAAATTCCCATCAATCCAAATGATCTAAGTTTCGTCATTGTTGCGCTCCAAACATTGCTTTATGAACGCTGCTCGGCCTAGCTCGCGACAGAAATCATAGGGACTAACCCTATGATTCACATCATCCGATTAGGTGACGTCTGTGTCCGCCGAACCTTCCCGCCAACGGGGCGCTAACCGACGACCGTTTCCTCTCCATTAACCATAACGGCGCTAAGATGCGTCTCGCGCGCTTTTGCGAACAGGGAAAGACATGGCGACGGCTTGCACCAATGGTCTCGACACGGGTTTCGTTGATCTCGGCTATATGAAGGTCGCCGCTCTTGGCGTGGTGCAGGGAATCACCGAGCTACTGCCCATCTCCTCGACGGCGCATATGCGCATCGTGCCGGCGCTGCTCGGCTGGAAGGACCCCGGCTCGGCCTTTTCCGCCGCCATGCAGCTTGCCGCGCTCGCCGCGGTGGTGAGCTATTTCTGGAGCGACATTCGCGCGCTGGCGGAAGGCTCGCTGCGCGCCGTTGTGCGGCGCGACTTCAACGACTGGACGCTTCGCTTCGTCATCTGGATCGGCCTCGCGACCGTGCCGATCGGAATCGCCGGCCTCGCCCTGTCGCATACGCTCAATACTTGCGGCTCGCCGCTGCGCACGCTGCCGGTGATCGGCATTTCCTGCATCGTCATGGCGGCGCTGCTCGCCATCGCCGAACTTTACTGCAATCACACGCGCACGCTGGAGCATGTGAGTCTGAAGGACGCGATGCTCGTCGGGTTTGCCCAGGTCGGGGCGCTCATTCCCGGCGTCTCGCGCTCGGGTTCGACGCTGACCGCCGCTTTGTTCCTCGATCTGAAGCGCGAGGAGGCGGCGCGCTTTTCCTTCCTGCTCGGCCTGCCGGCGATCGCTCTCGCGGGGCTGAAGGAATTATGGGAGCTGCATAAGGCGCAGCTCGATTTTCATGGCTGGGCGGTGCTGACGCTGGGGCTGTTCGTCGCCTCGATCTCCGCCTTTGTCGCGATCTGGGGCCTGCTGCGCATTCTCGAACGCTTTTCGGCCTGGCCTTTCGTCTTCTATCGCGCCTTCATCGGAATCGTGCTGCTCGTCGGCTTTTACGCGGGCTTCCTCGCTTGAGGTTCGACCCTCTCCGGTCTGAAGTCGGCTGTTGCCGACTTCAGCATTGTTAATCGCAAGTCGAGCAGGCTCGACTTGCGTGGGAGAGGGTCTTTTCACTCCGCCGCGACGCGGAGCCGCGCGCGCGCCTCGACCCGCAAATCGTCGATGGGCGCGAGCGCGCCCTTTTCTTCATAATGCCAGAAGGTCCAGCCGTTGCAGGCGGGCAGACCCTGCGCCAGCGCGCCGGTCTTGTGGATCGAGCCGACGAAGCCTGAAAGCGACAGCGCGCCGTCGGCGCGCACCAGCGCGACATGGCGCCTCTTGGCGTCGGTGAGCGCGGCGCCCGGCTGAATCAGCCCCGCCTCGACGAGGCTCGCGAAAGCGATGCGCGGCTCCGAGCGTTTCGAGGGCGCGGCGGCGATCACGTCATACGGCAGCGGCTCGACCGCGGCGATGCGCGCTTGGGCCGCGGCCGCATAGTCTTCGTCGCGTTCGAGGCCCAGCCAATCGCGGCCGAGACGTTTGGCGACGGCGCCGGTCGTTCCCGTGCCGAAGAAAGGATCGAACACCAGATCGCCCGGCTTCGAAGCGGAGAGAATGACGCGCCCGAGCAGCGCCTCGGGCTTTTGCGTCGGATGCGTCTTGCGCCCCGCGCCGTCTTTCAGGCGCTCGCCGCCGGTGCAGAGCGGCAGGAGCCAGTCGGAGCGCATCTGGCAATCTTCATTCGCCGCCTTCAGCGCCTCGTAATTGAAGGTGTAATTTTTCGAGTCTGCGTCGCGCGCCGCCCAAATCATCGTCTCATGGGCGTTGGTGAAGCGCCGGCCGCGAAAATTTGGCATCGGATTGTTCTTGCGCCAGACGATGTCGTTGAGGATCCAGAAGCCGAGATCCTGCATGATCGCGCCGACGCGAAAAATATTGTGATAGGAGCCGATGACGAAAATCGTCGCCGTAGGCTTCATCAGCCGGCGTGCTTCCCCGAGCCAGTCGCGCGTGAAGGCGTCATAGGCGCCGAAATCGGCGAATTTGTCCCAATCGTCGTCGACGGCGTCGACGAGACTCTGATCGGGGCGCGTGAGGGCGTTGGCGAGCTGGAGATTATAGGGCGGATCGGCGAAGACGAGATCGACGCTGGAAGACGCCAGCGTCTGCATCAGCCCGACGCAGTCGCCGCGCAGAATATCGTTGCGCGCCGTCGCGCGGAGCGGCTCTTGGCCGGAACGCCCGGTACGCGTGACCTGAATCCGGGCTTTGAGGCCAGCCGCCCCGACGCGCGCGCTACGCATGAACTCGACACCAAAAACACAACCAACGTCCGGGATATTGCGCGAAGGAGGTAAAGGCGGCGTTTAGAGGGGCGGCGCGCGCGCGTCTCTTTTTCGAACGGATTTCTTAAGGAAATAAAAAGGTTAGCGAAAGATTGACGGCGCCGGCGCCGAGGCATTTTCCGTCGAAGCGGACGCCGGTTCGGCTTAAGAAAATGCGCCAAAAAACGAGAGCGCGTTCGGGAATCCATGATCGACGAACGCGCTCGAAAGCCGTCAGACCTCGCGCAAAGGCGAAAAGCTCAAGCGATGCGCGGGGCTCGCGCCATGCCGCGCGATCGCCTCCAAATGCTTGCGCGCCGCATAGCCGACATTGGTCTCGAAGCCGTAATGCGGATAGAGGATGGCGACGCGGCGCATCATCGCGTCGCGCGCGACTTTAGCGACGATGGAGGCGGCGGCGATCGAGAGCGCGGTGGCGTCGCCCTTGACGATGGCGCGGCAGGGACAGGCGACGGGGGGCGGATCGTTCCCGTCGACGAGAAGATAGGCGGGCGTTTGGGAAAGGCCGGCGACCGCGCGGGCCATGGCGGCGAGCGAGGCGCGGCGGATATTGATGCGGTCGATTTCCTGCGCGGTGACGAAAGCGACGCTCACCGCGAGCGCGCTCGCCATGATCCGCTCAAAAGCCTCTTCCCGCTGCTTCTGGGTCAAGACCTTGGAATCGTCGAGGCCGGACGGCGGGCGCTTGGGATCGAGAATCACCGCAGCCGCCGCGACGGGACCCGCGAGCGGACCGCGCCCTACTTCGTCGACGCCGGCGACCGGCCACACGCCCTTGCGGCGCAGCCGCGCTTCGATCGCGAAATCGGGACCGGCGCGCGTCAAGGCTGACGTCCTTTGAAAAAGGGCGTCGCCAAAGCGGCGTAAGGAAAAGCGCGCGGGCGCATGGCGCGATGAAAGCGCGTCGCTTAGCGCCTTGGCAACCGCGAAGACGAAAGGCGCGCCATTCGTCCAAAGATTTTTATGCCGACTTAAAAAAGCGCGAGCTGCTGCGGCGCGCGGCGCGGGGGCTCGAAGAGGTCCGTGCGCAGCTTGCTGCGCGAAAAGCCGAGCCGCGCGGCGGCGACCTCGAAACGTCTCCCGATCATCCAGGCGTAGGGGCCGTCGCCCTTCATGCGCCGCCCGAAGGCAGAATCATAGAGCTTGCCGTCGCGAGTCGAGCGCACGAGGCCGAGCGCGCGGCGCGCCCTATCGGGAAAATGCGTCATCAGCCATTCGCTGAAGAGATCGCGCAGTTCGAGCGGCAGGCGCAGCAGCACATAGCCCGCTTCGCGCGCGCCGGCCGCATGGGCGCGGGTCAAAATCTTCTCGATCTCGTCGTCGTTGATCGCCGGAATGATCGGCGCCGTCAGCACAGTCGTGGGCACCCCTGCCTTGGCGAGCTTTTCGATCGTGTCGAGCCGCAAATCGGGCGTCGCCGCGCGCGGCTCCATGAGCCGCGCCAGCCGGCGATCGAGCGTCGTGACCGATATGGCGACTTTGACGAGGCCTTTCTCGGCCATTGGCGCGAGGAGATCGAGATCGCGTAAAACGAGCGCCGATTTCGTCACGATCCCGACCGGATGATTGGCCCGCGCCAGAACCTCGAGAATCGATCGCGTCACGCGATGGCGCCGCTCGACCGGCTGATAGGGATCGGTATTGGAGCCGAGCGCGATGGTTTTGGGGACATAATTTGGCGCCGACAATTCGCGTTCGAGCAATTGCGCCGCGCCTTCCTTAACGAAAATCTCGGTCTCGAAATCGAGGCCGGGAGAAAAGCCCATATAGGCGTGGCTCGGCCGCGCAAAGCAATAGACGCAGCCATGCTCGCAGCCGCGATAGGGATTGATCGACCGATCGAAGGAAATATCCGCCGATTCATTCCTCGTGAGAATCGTGCGCGGCTTTTCGATATGGATATTGGTCGTCAGCGCCTCGAGGCTCTCCAAGGAGCCCCAGCCGTCGTCGATCTCCTCGCGCGTCTCCTTTTCGAAACGGCCGTTGCGCTTCGACAGCGCCCCGCGTCCGCGCCGACGCTCGGCGTCGATGAGCGCGCCGACGCGCGCTTGGCTCATCTGGCCAATCTCGCGCCCGAGCGCCTCGGATGAAACGTCAGCCAAGCGGCCCATTGCGGACTCCAACTTTTATGAAAGGACAAGGGAGACCGCGCTGACGCGAAACTTCGACGCGGCCTCCCGACGACAACGCAACGCGACGCAACTCATCCGGCGCGACGCCGGACGCCTTTGGGGACTCGCCGCTCTCCCCCAGCTCGACCGGCCAGAGAGGAACATAAGGCGAATATAGAACATATATAGAACATTCTTGGCGCGCGCAAGAGCGCAAAAAAAGCGCCGCTCTTGCGTGCGGCGCTTTTTTTATGGCGGCGTTCGCTTTTTTGCGCGCCCCTCAGCGCACGAGAATATTCCTGAACTGCCAGGGATCGCTCTCGTCGATGTCTTCCGGGAAGAGGCCGGGCCGCCCATCGAGCGGCGTCCAGTCCGTGTAATAGCCCTTCACCGGCCCAAGATAGGGAAGCTGCACCTCTAGGCAGCGCTTGTAATCCACCTCGTCGGCCTCGACGATGCCGGCTTGCGGATTCTCCAGCGCCCAGACCATGCCGGCGAGCGCGGCCGAACTCACCTGCAGGCCGGTCGCGTTCTGATAGGGCGCGAGATCGCGCGTCTCCTCGATCGAGAGCTGCGAGCCGTACCAATAGGCGTTCTTGGCGTGGCCGTAGATCAGGACGCCCAATTCGTCGATGCCGTCGACGATCTCATGCTCGTCGAGAATCTTCCAGCTGTCCTGCATCTTGCCCGACGCGCCGAAGATTTCATGCAGCGAGAGCACGGCGTCGTCGGCGGGATGATAGGCGTAGTGGCAGGTCGGACGATAGACCGGCTTTCCGGAATCGTCGCGCAGCGTGAGATAGTCGGCGATCGAGATCGACTCATTATGGGTGACGAGGAAGCCATATTGCGGCCCCGGCGTCGGACACCATGAACGCACCCGCGTATTGGCGCCGGGCGAGAGAAGATAGATCGCCGCGCCGCAGCCCGAAGAATGCGCGCGGCCGATGTCGGGTAGCGCTTTTTCATGCGTGCCCCAGCCCAGTTCGGCGGGCTGCATGCCCTCGGAGACGAAGCCTTCGACCGACCAGGTGTTGACGAAGACGTTGCGGGGCTTGGGGTCGCGCGCGCGCTGCGTGTCGCGCTCGGCGATATGGACGCCCTTGACGCCAAGCTTTTGCGCGAGCGCGCCCCATTCGGCGCGCGTCTGCGGCTCCTTCTCCAGCGCGCCCGTATCGCGCGCAATATTGACGAGCGCCTGTTTGACGAACCAGGACACCATGCCGGGATTGGCGCCGACGCAGGAGACCGCCGTCGAGCCGCCGGGATTGTTGCGCCGCTCTTCGAGCACGGTCTCGCGCAAGGCGTAATTGGTGCGCGCGTCATTGCCCATATTCTTGTCGAAATAAAATCCGGGCCAGGGCTCGATGACCGTGTCGACGTAAAGCGCCTTCAATTCGCGCGCGAGCTTGATGATCGCGAGCGAGGAGACGTCGACCGAGAGATTGACGACAAATCCCTGGCCCTCGCCCTTGGTGAGCAGCGGCGTGAGAACCTCGCGATAATTCTCCGGCGTAAGCTTCGTCTTTAAAAAGGCGATGCCGCGCTCGTCCAGCAGGCGGCGATGGGTGTCCACGGGATCGATGACGGTGAAGCGGCTCTTGTCGAAGTCGAAATGACGCTCGATCAGCGGCAAGATGCCCCGCCCGATGGACCCAAAGCCGATGAGAACGATCGGGCCAGTGATTTTGCCGTGAACGGGCCATGTCGACATGAAGCGGCTCCTCCTTGAATCGAAATATTGCGCTGCGATAAAGCAAGCGCCGCCTTCTTAATCAAGAGCGCGGCGCATGGCCGCAGACGCGGGCTCCCCCTTGACCCCGGGCGCCGGCGCGCGACATGTTGGGCTAGCGCATTGAAGTCTATAGCGTAAAGGCGTCTGTATGAAGCGTTCGGCAAATGGCGGCATTTCTCCGGCGGTTCGGGCGCGGCCCGCGCCTTTGCGCATTGTGACGAGCGAGGCGCCGCCGCCCGCCTTCGCCAAGGCGAAAGAGATTTCGCTTTCGCCAGACGACAGTCTCGAAGAGGCGGCGGCGCGGATTTTCTCCGCGTCGCTCGATCATTTCGCGGCGAATGTGGCGCTCATGCCGGCCTCGGACGCGGCGGAAAGCGTACATCAGATGCGGGTCGCCCTCCGGCGGCTGCGCGCCGCGATCGGACTCATGCGGGCGGCGCTCGACGGCCCGGCGCTGGAGACGGCGCGCGAAGAAGCCAAGGCGCTCGCGAATGTTCTCGGCGCGGCGCGCAACTGGGACGTCTTCGGCGACATGCTGAAAGGCCCGCGCGAGGTGTTTGGAAGCGATCCAAGTTTCGATGCGCTGCTGGCGGCCGTCGAACGGCGCCGCGCACGGGCCTATCGCGACGCGCGCAAGACCCTCGCGTCGCCGCAAGCGGCGCAATTCGTCGAAGCGTTGCGCCTTGCGATCGCGCAGCGCGACTGGCGGATCGACGAAAACATGCGCGCGGCAGGCTCGGCGCGCGACTTCGCCTCTGAGGCGCTGACGCGGCTGCGCAAGCGGCTTTTAAAAAAGAGCCGCGGGCTTGCGACGCTTTCGCCGGAGGCGCGCCATCAGGCGCGCATAGCGCTGAAAAAAGCGCGCTATGGCGCGGAGTTTTTTTATAGCCTCTATCCCGACCGCAAGGCGACGCGCGCCTATCTGCGCGCGCTCGAAGACATGCAGGACGGCATGGGCGCGCTCAATGACATGGCCGTCGCCAACAGTCTGCTCGACGATATCGACGCCGAAGGCGGCGCGGCGCTTCGCGCCTCGGCTTTCACGCGCGGTTGGTTCGCCCATGCGGCGTGCGCAGGCGTCGCGCATGCCGAGAAAAGCGAGAAGCGGCTGAAAGAACTTGAGCCGTTTTGGGCGTGACATTTTTCGCTGAAGCGGACGCTGGCGCGCAATAAAAAATGCGTCGTTTAGAAACAAGAGCGCTTTGATGACTCATTGGGTCTCGAACATGTTCTAACGACATCGGCCCCTCGTCCTTCGAGACGGCCTCTTCGAGGCCTCCTCAGGATGAGGGGCCTTTGGTTACGCAAAGTAACGTTCTTGAAGGCGCGACAAGCAATCCTCATCCTGAGGAGCCGCCGAATGGCGGCGTCTCGAAGGACGAGGATTGCAGCGCCGACAGGCGGGTGCGACGACGGCGTTCCTCTGTCGTTCTGTTCGCTGGACAGCGACATGCAGGATGCGTATCACGCATCCGCCGCGTAAGTGTCCTCTCACGCCGAAAGCGCGGCGTCGCCGTCAATGCGGCCATGCAGGCCGTTGGGAAGGCGCGGATTGGGCAGAATATAGCGTCCGCGCTCGCGCACCATTTTCGTCACGCCGGCGAAATCGAGCTTGCCGGAGCCAAGCAGCGGCACATCCTCCACGATCATGATTTCCGCGGGGACCATCAGATCGGACGCGCCCTTCGATTTGGCGTAGGCTTGGAAGTCGGCGCGCGTCGCGTCCTTCTGCTGCGTCACCAATATGATTCTCTCGCCCTTGCGCGGATCGACCTCGCTTGCCGCCGCCGACAGCGCATCGGGCCAGAGCGCCGCCGCAAGCTCCTCGATCGCCGCGAGCGAGACCATCTCGCCGCCGATCTTGGCGAAGCGCTTGGCGCGGCCCTTGATCGTCACGAAGCCTTGCGCGTCGATCGCGACGATGTCGCCCGTATCGTGCCAGCCGTCCTCGGGCGGCTGCAAGACGCCCGGCTTGTCGGCCTTCAGATAGCCCATCATCACATTGGGCCCGCGCACGAGGAGGCGTCCGCCCTCCTCGACCCCCGGCACGGGCGCGAGCTTATATTCAAGGCCCGGAATCAGACGCCCGACCGTGCCGCATTTGTTGAACATCGGCGTATTGATCGCGAGGACAGGCGCCGTCTCGGTGACGCCATAGCCTTCGAGAATGCGGATGCCGAATTTCTCCATCCACATGTCGCGCGTCGCTTGCTTCACCGGCTCGGCGCCAGCGACGACATAGCGGATCGACCGGAAGTCATAGGCATGCGCGGCGCGCGCATAGCCGGCGAGAAAAGTGTCCGTGCCGAAAAGAATCGTGGCGTTGGTCCCGTAAACGAGCTCTGGCACGATACGATAATGCAAGGGCGACGGATAGAAATAGACCGGAACGCCCGAGATGAGCGGCAGGGCGAAGCCGATCGTCAGGCCGAAGGAATGGAAAACTGGCAGCACGTTGAACACTTTGTCGGCGCGGCCGAAATCGATGCGCGCCGCCGCCTGCGCGGCGTTCGCCAGCATATTCCGATGCGAGAGCGCGACGCCCTTGGGCGCGCCCTCCGAGCCCGACGTGAAGAGAATGGCCGCCATGTCGTCCGCCTTGCGCGGAACGACCGGCTTGCGGAAGCGGCGGAAGGCCTTGAGCCTGTCGGCGAAGGAAAGGCTCGCGCGCAAATCTTCGAGATAGACGAGCGCCACCTTTTCTTCGAGCGCGGCGGCGAGCTTGTCGAGCTTGCCCTTCTCGATAAAGCCGCGCGAGGTGAGGATCGTCTTGGCCTGCGCCGCTTCGCAGCCCGACAGAATATTCGCCGCGCCCGCGGTGAAATTGATCATCGCCGGCGTGCGGCCGGCGGAGCTTACGGCAAGGAAGGCGAGACCCGCGCCATTGGCGTTGGGCAGCATGACGCCGATCGCGTCGCCAGGCGCGCCGAGCTTCGCGATCTTCTCGCCAAGGGCGCGGGCGCCGACGAGCAATTTGCGATAGGTGAGCGCGCCCGTGACCGGATCTTCGAGCGCGATCCTCGACATCCCGTGCTCATGCGCCGCGTCGACGACGGCGTCGAACAAGGCGCGCTCGACATTGGTAGTGCGGAAAACGAGATCCGACATGATCTGATAGAGCGCCGCGCCGGCCGCCATGCGCCGCGCCTTGCCTTTCAGCGCGTCGTCGACGGTAAGGCGCACCGGTTCGAGCGCGGTGAGCGTGAATTTCGGAAAGAGCCGACGGCGCGCCTGCTCGCGCGTCAGCCGCGAGAACATCGTCGCCTCGGCGCCTTCGATGCGAACCGGCACCACCATCGCGCCGGTTTTCTCCGCGATCAGTCCCGCCCCGTCATAAACCTTCATCAGGCTGCCGGTGACGGTAAGACGCCCTTCCGGGAAAATCACGAGCGGATTTCCCTCCCTCACCGCATTGACGAGCGCGCGCGTGCCGAGCGGCTTCGAAGGATCGAGCGGAATGGCGCGGGTAAATTTCAAGAAAGGCTTCACCCACCATTTTTGCGAGATCGCGCGGTCGATGGCGAAGACGGGCTCTTTGGGCAGGACCGAAAGAATCGCGGCGGCGTCGAGAAAGCTCACATGATTGAGCGCTATGATCGGATTGGGGCCGGCCTTGTCGATATTGTCCAACCCTTTCGCCTCAAGACGATAGAAGGCGCGAAAGAAGATCGACAGCAAATCCCGAAAGGGCGAGACGACGACCGCCTTGACGATCCAGATCGCCGCGACGAAAGCGACGGCGGCGAGGCCGATCAGCAGCGCCGAGAAGGCGACGCCCGCGCCCTGCAGGAGAGCGACGCCGACGCCGCCAAGCGCCATGAAGGCGGCGTTCTGGACATTGACGGCGGCGACGGTGCGGGCGCGCTCTTCGGGCGCGCTCTTCGCCTGGATGGCGGCGAAGGACGGGACGATCATCAGCCCGCCGGCGAGCGCGAGCAGCCCGAGATCGATGGCGGCGCGCCAGGCGAGAGGCTGCGCGAAATAGGCGCCTGGCGCCAAGGCGGCGCCGGCCTCGAGCGGCGACGAAAAGAGGAGCGCCAGGCCGAGATCGCCGGCGGCGAAGGCGACGAGCGCCGCGCCGAGGGCCGAAGGCAGGAGCACGATCTTGCCGTGCAGCAGAAAGGCGGCGAGGCCTGAGCCCGCGCCGATGGCGATGGCGAAGACGGCGAGATGGATGGTGACGACGCTATCGGAGCCATGGAGAGTCTGTGTCACGAGCGGCGGCATCAGCGACATCGCGACCGAGCCGAAGAGCCAGAAGAGACTGGTGACGACGGCGAGCCGATAGAGGCTCCAGTCGCTGTGCAAATGGCCGAGCAGGCGATAGGTCGAGCGCAGGACGTTGGGATCGATCTTGAGATCGGGGTCGGCGCGCCGCGTCGGGGGAATGAACCAGGCGGCGCCGTAAGCCAACGCCCCGACGGCCATGATCCCCAGGGAGAAAATCCAGGCGCCCTGCGCATGCATGGCGAAGCCGCCGGCGATCGTGCCAATGAGAATGGCGAGGAAGGTCGCGCTTTCGACGAGCGCATTGCCCGCCGGAAGCTCTTCGCGCGTCAGATGATCGGGCAGGATGCCATATTTGACCGGGCCGAACAGCGCGCCGGTGACGCCGAAAAGAAACAGCGCGCCAAAAAGCGCGGGCACGCTCGCCAGGAGAAAGCCCGTCGCCGACAGGGCCGCGACGAAGATGTCGGCGACGGCGAGGCGGCGGGCGACCAGCGCCTTATCGTATTTGTCGGCGATCTCGCCCCCGAGCGCCGAGAGAAAAAAGAAGGGCGCGATGAAGATCGCGCCCGCGAGCGTGACGAGCGACGCGCCGCTCTCGCCGCCGATCTTCGCGAGGATCAGCAGCACCAGCGCGTTTTTGAGGAAATTGTCGTTGAAGGCCGCGAAGAACTGGCGCCAAAAGAGGGGCGCGAAGCGGCGCGAGACGAGAAGCGATTGCGACATGGCGAATCCGAGAAGCGAGGCCGGAAAGTTTTCGATTCTTCCTTAAGGATCGGTCAAAGTCCGGCCGGTTGCAAAGAGGCGCGATATTTTTTCATCTCGTGAGAATTGGTCGGCGCCGCTCGAAAACCTCCCTGGCTGTAAAGCCCGGAGCTTAGGAACGTCGTCGGCCCTCGCGAGAAGGAACAGGGTCCTCCTCCCTTTCCGAATGAAGTCGGCAGAGGCTTATCAACAAACTGAACGTTGTTCAAGATAATAATTGAACGTCGTTCATATTATCTTTGCCCGAATCCGTAACGCCTTGGAAAAGGCCCCGGTTCTGCTGGCCCAATATCGCCGCATCATTGGCCTATCCGACTTAAAGAGCGCGGTTTGGAGAAAAGAGCGCCCATTCAATATGGCGACGCTTTTACGGATCTCCGATTTTTGAAGGCGCTCTGAGGAAAAAACGCTTGAGCGACACAAGGACCGAGGCCGGGACGGAGCGCCGCGCGCAATTGCGCGACCGGCTGATCGATATCGCCGAGCATACCATCGCCGCGCATGGCCTCGCGGGGCTCAAAGCGCGCGATCTCGCGACCGCCGCCGGCTGCGCGCTCGGGGCGATCTACACCGCTTTCGACGATCTCGACGAACTCATCCTGCGGGTCAACGCCCGCACATTGGCGCGGCTCGAGCGCGCGCTCGACGCGGCGCTCATCGACGCCGACGCCACGCAGGCGCTCGAAGCCCTCGCCCGCGCCTATTTGAATTTCGCGAGGACGGAAGAGCCGAGCTGGCGCGCGCTCTTCGAGCACCGCCTGCCGCGCGGAACGCCGGTCCCGCAATGGTACGCCGATGCGCGCAATCGGCTCTTCAACCGGCTCGACGCGCCGCTTGCGTCGCTGCTGCCGGGCAAGGACGAGATGATCCGCGCCGCATTGGCGCGCACGCTGTTTTCCGCCGTGCATGGCGTCGTCGCGCTCGGGCTCGAGGAAAAGATCGCCGATACGCCTCCAGCCCTGCTTGCGGCGCAGCTCGAAACGCTGGTGCGGCTTCTCGCCGCCGGACTGATGATGGAGTCCACGCGCTTGCCTTGAGCCGCGCGACCTGACATAGCCGCGCATGGCCACCCTTCTGCTGTTCGCCGTCGCGGTCTGGGCGGGCGCGCAAAACGCGCTTGCCGGCGGCGGCTCCTTCCTGCTCCTGCCGACGCTGATGTTCACCGGCATGGACGCGCTCGCCGCCAACATCACCTCCTGCGCGGCGCTGTTTCCCGCGCAGGTCGCGACCGGCTGGACCGGCCGCAGATTCGCGGACGGCGCCAACGGGCTCTCGCTCCGCGCGCTTTTCGTCATCAGCGTCATCGGCGGCGCCGTCGGCGCGGCTGTACTGCTCGGCACGCCGCCGGGGATTTTCGCGCGTCTCGTGCCCTGGCTCGTGCTTTTCGCCACGGCGATCTTCGCCTGGGGAAGCTTTTTCAGAAAGCCGAGCAAAACCGGGGCGCATCTGAGCGCGCCAAGCGCCGGCCTCGCGCAATTCCTGATCTCGATCTATGGCGGCTATTTCGGCGGCGGCATCGGCTTTCTGATGGTCGCGGCGCTGACCATGGCGGGGCAAAGCGTGCGCGTCGCAAGCGCCACCAAGAATGTGCTGGCCGGCGTGATGAACGCCTCCGCCGTCGCCATTTTCGTCTTCTCGCCGGAACTGCATTGGCGCCAGGCGCTTATCACGGCAGTCGGCGCGACGATCGGCGGCGTCTTTGGCGCGCGCCTCATCCATCATATCGACGAAAGGCTGCTGCGATTCTTCATCATCGGAATCGGCGCGGCGCTGACGGTCGGGCTTTTCCTGAAAGCGCCGTAAAAAACGTCGACTTCGTCGCGATGCGAGCGGTTCATTTGGAGTCGGATCAAGCGGCTCCCTCCGGCGTTGTCATTCCCGGCAGGTCGAAGACCTGACCGGGAATCCAGATCGCAACAAGAGTCGTGCTTATTGCCCTGGATTCCCGATCGCGCTTCGCGCGTCGGGAATGACAACCACGCAAGCTTGACAGACCGCGGCGTCAATCTTTACTCGGCGAACTTCCTGCCTGCGCCTTTTCGATTTCCGGCAGGAGCGTCGTCGCGACCGCCGAAGGCGTCAGCGGGCCGACATGCTTATAGAGGATCACGCCGTCGCCCCTGACGACGAAAGTCTCCGGCACGCCATAAACGCCGAAGTCGATCGCCGTGCGGCCCCCGGGATCAACGCCGATCCGCGCGAAAGGATTGCCGCCCTCCTCGAGAAATTCGAGGGCGTTCTTCGCCTCGTCCTTATAGGAGAGGCCGTAAAGTTCGACGCCCTTCTCCTTCAGCGCGCCGTCGCGCGCGATCGCCATCAGCACGGGATGCTCCTGCCGGCAGGGGCCGCACCAGCTCGCGAAGACATTCACGAGGCTCACATGGCCCTTGCGCAAATCCTCGGTCGAGAGCCCGGGAACGTCCTTCAGTCCGGCGAGCGGCGGCAGATCGAAAGCCGGCGCGGGCTTGCCGATAAGCGCGGAAGGAATGCGCGAGGCGTCGCCCGAAAAGAGCCGGACGAGAAACAGCGCCGCGAGCAGGGCGAAAAGCGCGAGCGGCAGGAAGCGCAAGGGCGAGCGCGGCGTCGCGGCGTCGCTCACGAGGCTTCTCCTTCGTCGCGCGCGCCCGCCGCCCCGAAGCGCGCGAGCGCCGCGCGCAGCCGGCGATAGTCGAGAAGGATGCGCGCCGTCAGGGCGCCGATGGTCAGGATCGCGACGCCATAGGCGGCGCCGACATAGGCCCAATAGTCGTTCACCGCGCGGCCTCCAGACTTTCGGAGGCGGCGCTCTCGCCCGCGCGCACCGCCTGCATCGAGAGGCGCGCGAGCCGCCGCCGCAGGATTTCGTTGCGGATCGCCATCACATGCAGCGTGACGAAGAGAAGCGTTGCGGCGAGCGCCATCACGATGAGCGGCCAGAGCATGGAGCCGGAGATCGACGGCCCGTCGATGCGAAACACCGAGGCCGGCTGATGCAGCGTATTCCACCAGTCGACGGAATATTTGATGATCGGAATGTCGATGAAGCCGACGAGCGTCATGATCGCCGCGATGCGCGCGCCGCGCGGCGTATCGTCCATTGTCTGGCGCACGGCGATGAGGCCGAGATAGAGCAGGAACAGCACGAGCATGGAGGTGAGGCGCGCATCCCACACCCAAAAGGTCCCCCACATCGGCTTGCCCCAGAGCGATCCGGTGACGAGGCAGATGAAGGTGAAGGCGGCGCCGAGCGTCGCGGCCGTCTTCTGCGCGGCGTCGGCCAACGGATGGCGCCACACCAGCACGCCGAGCGAGGCCGACGTCATCACGACATAGGCGAAAATCGCCAGCCAGGCGGACGGCACATGGATATACATGATCCGCGACGTCTCGCCCTGCTGATAGTCGGGCGGCGCGGCGAAAGCGCCATAGAGGCCGACCGCCAGGAGAAGCGCCGTCGCGCCAGCGAGCCAGGGCGACGCCCGATCCGCAAAACGCAGGAAGCGCGTCGGATTCGCGTAAGTGGACAGAAAGCTCATCGCCAGCCGGACACTCCCGCCGACCAATAGGTCATCCGCCGAAGCAGACGCCGGTTCGGCTGAGACACATAAGTTCGTTCAAGAAAAGAGCGCCTTCATGAAAGTCATGAAGGCGCTCTAACTAAGCCCGACCGCCGTCGCCGTCAATTCGCCGCTTTGGCCGCCGGCTTGCTGACGTCCTTGGCGATTTCCTTATTCTGCTCGGCGAGGATCTGCGCCTTGGACTTGCCGTGCAGCAGCTCGATCGCGGCGATCAGCTGCTTGTCCTTCTTCTCGTCCGGCGGCACATAGGCCTGCGAGCCCGACTTCTCGTCGTCGCCGTTCTTGAGATGGCCTCGCAGCGACGCCTCGCCCTTGGTGTCGTCCTTGCCCTTGAGCTCGTCCGGCACGTCCTGCAGGATGATCATGTCGGGATCGATGCCCTTGGCCTGAATCGAGCGGCCCGACGGCGTGTAGTAACGCGCCGTGGTGAGCCGCAGCGCGCCGCTGGCGCCGCCGAGCGGAATGATGGTCTGCACCGATCCCTTGCCGAAGGAGCGCGTGCCGATCAGCGTCGCGCGCTTATGGTCCTGCAGCGCGCCGGCGACGATCTCGGAGGCTGAGGCCGAGCCGCCATTGATCAGCACCACGACCGGCTTGCCTTTCGAGAGATCGCCGATGCGCGCGTTGTAGCGCTGCGTCTCGTCGGCGTTGCGGCCGCGCGTCGACACGATCTCGCCCTTGTCAATGAAGGCGTTGACAACCTGGATCGACTGATCGAGCAGGCCGCCCGGATTGTTGCGCAGATCGAGGATATAGCCCTTGAACTTGTCGGCGGGGATTTCCTGCTGCGCCTTGGCCATCGCGTTGCGCAGGCCTTCCGCCGTCTCCTCGTTGAACTGCGAGATGCGGATATAGGAGATGTCGTCTTCCTGCTTGCGCGCCCGCACCGACTTGATGTGGATCTCGGCGCGCGTCAGCTTGAGTTCGACCTTGTCCTTGTTCTTTCCGCGGAAGATGGTGAGCTTCACCGGCGTGTTGATCGCGCCGCGCATTTTGTCGACGGCCTGATTGAGCGTGAGGCCCTGAACCGCCTCGTCGTCGATGGCGCCGATGAGGTCGCCGGACATGACGCCCGCGCGCGAGGCCGGCGTGTCGTCGATCGGCGTGACGACCTTGACGAGCCCGTCTTCCTGCGTGACCTCTATGCCGAGCCCGCCGAACTTGCCCTCGGTCTGGGTCCGCATATCCTTGAAGCCCTTGGCGTCAAGATAGCTCGAATGCGGATCGAGCGAGGTGAGCATGCCGTTGATGGCGTTCTCGACGAGTTTCTGCTCGTCGGGCTTTTCGACATAGTCGGCGCGCACCTTGTCGAACACGTCGCCGAAAAGGCTCAAATATTTGTAGGTGTCCGCGGAAGCCGCGAGCGCCGGCGCGCCGATGAGGGCGCGCGCTTGCTGGCCGAGCGTGGCGCATCCGGCGCCGATAGCGATTCCGGTAGCGATAAGGGCTGTTCTGCGAATCATCCGCCGACCTTCCGACTGTCTGACTTCGCCCACCATGGGCTTGAGTCGATTGACGCTCCGTCCTTGCGGAACTCAACATATAAAATGGGTTGTTTCGCGCCGATCGCGATGGTCGCCGCCGTTTGCGCGGCGCCGTCTCCCATGCTGGCCACAGGCTCGCCTGCGAGGACAAATTGTCCGACGTTTACGCTCGTGCGACTCATACCGGCCAGGACCACATAATAGCCGCCGCCGGCGTTAATGATCAAGAGTTGTCCGTAACTCCTGTAAGGACCGGAAAAAGCGACCCAACCGTCGCATGGGGCGACAACGACGCCGTTTTCGCGCGCGGCGATCGACAGGCCCTTTTCCTTGCCGCCGAAACCGTCGGGCGCGCCGAAGCGGCGCACGATGGGGCCGGCCGCCGGCGCCGGCAGATGGCCCTTGAGATCGACGAAAGCGACGGCGGGCGCGAGCCGCGCCGCATCCTTGAAGGGCGCGGCGAGCGCCTTGCGCCGCTCTTCCTCAGTAAGCTTAGCCTGCGCCGCCGCGCGTTCTTCCTCGGCCTTGCGCGCCGCCTCGGCCGCGCGCCGCGCCGCGGCGTTTTCCGCCTCCATGCGCGAGATGAGGTCCTTCAGGCTCGTCGCCTGCTGCGCGAGCCTTTGCGCGCGCTCGTTCTCGGCCTGAAGCGCGCGTTGCGCTTGCGCCAAAGCTTCCTGGCGCGCCGCGATCATGGGCGCCAGGCGTTGGCGCTGCACGCCAAGATTGATCTTTTGCTCGGCCAGCCGCTCCTGCTCATGCCGCACGCCGTCGCGCAGGCGCATCAATTCGGAAAGATCGGCCTGGAGCTGGCGCGCTTCGCCGCGCATTTGCGGCAGCACGGCCCCCAGCGCAAGCGAGGCGCGCACCGCTTCGAGAATATCCTCGGGCCGCGCGAGCAGCGCAGGCGGCGGGCGCCGGCCCATGCGCTGCAGGACAGTCAGGATTTCGACGATGAGCGCGCGGCGGCTTTCGAGCGAGCGGAGCGCCTTCTCCTGCTTCTCGGTGAGCGTAGCGAGCCGCTCCTCGATGTCGGCGGCGCGCGTCTCCGTCTCTTGAAGTCGTTGCGTCGCTTCGAGGAGCGCGCCGTTCAGACGCTCACGCGCCGCGGCGTGATCGATGAGCTGTTCTTCGAGCTTGCGGGCGCGTTCCTGCGTGACGCCGATCTTGTCCTCGACGCCGCGCAGCTCCAACTGTCGCGCGGAAACGTCCGGCGTCTCGGCGGCGTTAGGCTCGGCATGGGCGGACAGCGAGAAAACGAAGGCGAGCGCCGCCGCGGATGTGAACCCGCGCCCCGAGGCTTCGCCATGCGCCTTGCCCAAACCCCTCATTCCGCCTGCAGTCCCGATCTCGCGAAGAGGCCGATATGCCTACGAAATCTCGTCGAGATTGGGGCGAAGGCCGGCGGCGGCCGCGGCCGCGGGACTATGATCGCTCAGCGAAGCTTGAACTCGATCGCGCCCTTTCCCGCGCCTTTCTCGGCTGGCGGGGCGAGGACGCGGCCGGTCGCGAGGAGAGAAACGCCGCTCACGCCTGCCCTTTTCAGATAAAGCGCCGCCGCCGCCGCGCGCCGTTGCGCCAGCGCCGCGTTCTCGGCCTTGCCGACGACGCCGTACACATAGCCGAGAACCTCGATCGCCGCGTTTTGCCGACAGCGCTTAAGGGTCGCGGCGGCCTTGTCGAGCGACAGCGCCACGGCGCGGGAGATCGTCGCGCTCCCCTTGGGAAAGGCGATGCGCTCCTGCGCCGCCCAGGCGTCGAGCGCGCCCTGGCAATCCCTGGCGGGCGCCTCCGGCGGCCGCGCCTGCGAAA
>NZ_JAZHYN010000045.1:0-26272 GCF_036576025.1 Methylocystis borbori
GCCTTCGTCAAGCCGCAGCTCTGCGAGACGGCGGCGCTGCCGCCGGCGAGCGACGGCTGGGCGTTCGAATTGAAATATGACGGCTACCGGCTGCTGATCGCCGTCGGCGCCGAAGGCGCGCGCATCTATACGCGCTCCGGGCTCGACTGGACGGCGCGCTTTCCCGCTCTGGCGCGCGCGGCCGCCGCGCTGCCCTGCGCCAATGCGCTTATCGACGGCGAGGCGGTCGTGCTCGACGCGCGCGGCCTTTCCGACTTCGCCGCGCTCGTCGCGGCGCTAGAGGCGGGCGACACGGCGCCTATCGACTTCCTCGCCTTCGACCTCCTCGTGCTGGACGAAGCGGATTTGCGCGAACAGCCGCTGCGCGCGCGTAAAGCGCTCCTGAAGAAACTGCTCGCGCGCGCTGACGGCGCCATTCGCTACGCCGATTTTATTGAGGGCGACGGCGCCGCCGTCTTCGCGGAGGCCACGCGCGCCGGCGCGGAGGGCGTCATCGCCAAACGCGCGGATGCGCCTTACCGCGGCGGACGTTCGTCCGACTGGCTGAAGGTGAAAAGCGATTTCCGCGAGGACGTGGCGATCATCGGCTATATGCCTTCGCTCAAAGGCGAAAGCTTCGCTTCGCTGCTCGCGGCGAAAGAAACGCCCGAGGGCTTTCGCTATGTCGGACGGGTGGGGACCGGCTATGATGTAAAGACTCGCCGCGTCCTCGCGCCATTGCTCGCGAAGCGCGGGGCGAAAAACGCGCCGCCCGAGATCGGCGCCGCGGAACGCTTGCCGAAGGGCGCCGTCTATCTTGCGACGCCTTTTGCCGCGGAAGTCCGCTTCGGCGGATGGACGAGCGACGCGCAGATGCGACAGGCCCGTTTCCTCGGCCATCGCGAGGACGCGCCGCCGCCAAAGACGCTGGGCCGCGCCGCCGCGCCCGCGCCAAGGCCGTCTCACGGCGCCGCCGAGCCAAAGTCGCCTGCGCGCGCGCCCACGCGGCTCGCGCCGATCACCAACGGCGACCGCGTCGTCTTCCCCGCCGACGGCGTGACCAAGGGCGATGTCGCCGCCTATTACGACGCCGTCGCGGCGCGTATGGCGCCCCATCTCGACGGACGCATCGTCAGTCTGTTGCGGGCGCCGGAAAATATCGAAGCCGAATTGTTTTTCCAGCGCCATCCGCTGAAAGGCATGGCCAAGGGCGTGATCCCCGTCGAGATCGACGGCAAATCTTATTTTTCGCTCGAGGGCGCGGTCGGACTGCACACCGCCGCCCAGTTCGGCGCGATCGAGCTGCATGGCTGGATGGCGCGGCGCGACGAACCTGAGCGCCCGGACCGCATGGTCTTCGATCTCGATCCGGCCGAAGACCTGCCTTTCGACGCAGTTCGTCAGGCGGCGCTCGATCTGCGCGACAATTTGAGCGACATCGGGCTTCGCGCCTGGCCGCTGCTGACGGGCGGCAAAGGCGTACATCTCGTGCTGCCGCTCGACCGCTCGCTCGGCTGGGACGACACCGAGACCTTCGCGGCGGGATTCGCGCGGGGCCTCGCCCGCCAGACTCCGGAGCGCTTCGTGGCGACGATGAGCAAGAGATTGCGGCAAGGCCGCATTTTCATCGACTGGCTGCGCAATAAGAAAAGCGCGACGGCGATCCTGCCCTGGTCGCTGCGCGCGCGGCCCGGCGCGCCGGCGGCGACGCCCGTCTCATGGAAAAGATTTTCGAAACTCGACCGCGCCAACGCCTTCGACATCCGTAGCGCCCTGCGCGTCGCGGACGAATGGGAGGATTTTTTTCAAACGCGCCAGACGATTCCATCCGGCGCGCTCGCCTATATGCGCAAGGCCAAGGCGTGAGGCCGAGCGAACAAAAAACGACAAGAGGATTCCGCCCAAATGGCGCGCGCTCTCACGCGTTCTGACCGGCTGGCCAGGGAAAGCGTCAGGGAGCGCGGAACGCCTCAGCGCGCCTGACGCCGACGCGCTCATACCCGGTCGCGTCCATCCACCAGAACCTCAATCTTCCCCGTCTCTATTCGATAGAGCCAGCCATGAATTCTTGGCAGCAGGCCTTTCGCGTGCATGTTCTTGATCATCGCCAAACTGCGCAAATGCTTGATCTGCAATTTGACATTCTCGCCGGCCAGCAATTCGAGTTTTTGCTCTCGGCTAAGATTCCTTTCTGCGGCGATCCTGTCCACTGTCTCTTTCGCCCCGGACGCGATACAGAGCCAGTCCGCGATGTAATTTTCATGCACGCCGTCTTCGATCGCGGCGATGCCGCCGCAGCCCGTGTGCCCGCAGACGATGATATCCTCGATCTTAAGATATTCCACGGCATATTCGATGATCGAGGCGACATTCACATCGTTGAAGGCGACAATGTTCGCCACATTTCGATGCACGAACATGGTGCCCGGCTTCGAGCCGGTAATGACGTCCTCGCTGACGCGCGAGTCGGAGCAGCCGATCCACAAAGCTTTCGGGGATTGGCGCTTGGCGAGCTCATGATAATAGGCCGGATGACGCTCAAATTCCTCGGCAACGAATTGATCATTGCCGTTGAGCAACTGATCGATGGTCGACTTCTCTGTCATTGAGCTTGAGCCTCTTGATCGCGTCAGACGGGGGCTACTATGCCAGAGATGCAAGTTTCCGCCACGGCCGGGGAGTGGATGGATGGCGGCGCTGCGCGCCAATCGAGCCGCGTCGGCGATTTGGCTTCGGGCGGCGCGCCAATGAGGCCCTGAGGGCGTGAAGCTCGGCCGAGGAGAGGTGCTGCCTAAAATGGCCGCATATTGCGCTAAGATCGGACAGAAGGCGGGAAAACAAAAAGCCCCCTGGCCGGGTCCGAGCGGGTCATAGTGTCGACAAACTGGGAGATTATCAGAAATTTCAATCGGATCCACTGCGCGCGGAGTTATTGAGTAGACTTGGTCGAATATGAATGCTTACATTGGAAGGTTTTTCGGCTGATCTGAGCGCGTTCCGGAGGGGGCGTCCCCGGAAGCGCGCCGTGCAAATGATTAGGAGTCGCGACCATGCAGTTCGATCTAACAATCGAGTGTAAAACAAAAGCTTTCGGCGACGATCACCTGTCTCGCAGCATAGAGCTCGCGAATATCCTGACATCCGCCGTCGCCGAACTGGTGGACGAAGGCCTGCTGCCGGGCGCAACCATTTGCTTGCGCGACGCACACGGCGAAACCATCGGCAAGGCTTGTCTGCATAGCGCAGAGCCACGCTGCTAAGCTGAAACAGCCGCGCCAAATTATTCCGGCTCGATCCGTCCCGGATCGGCGTCGGCGCCCCCGATTTATTGACGCGTCGCGAAACGATGCGTTCCTGCACAACGTCTTCCGCTGGCGGATGCGGCGGCATGCGCGAGGCCTCAACGCATTGGGACAAGCGCATCGCCGCCCGCCGCCGCCGAATGACGTAAATCGCCTCGTCGCGATATTCCGCGTGGCTGGCCGATCGAGTCGGCGAGCCAGTGAAGCTTAGTCAATGCCGCGTCATGCGAGAGTGAATTTTGACCGACGCAAGCTGCAGGCGTCTGTGGCGACACGGCGGCCGCGCCTTCGCCAACGCAAGCCGTTCCGGCTGCTTTATTAAGATACTGTTTTTATTGGTGGAGCCAGACGGAATCGAACCGACGACCTCTTCAATGCCATTGAAGCGCTCTCCCAACTGAGCTATGGCCCCGCCGTGTTTATCGGCCTCTTGGGGAGGTCCGGGCGGCTCTCGCCGCCGCGCGTTGTATAGTTCAGCGGCGCCTGGCCCGCAAGCCCGGCGCGCGCCTCTAGGCCCAGCGGCCGGCGCCAGCTTGCAGCGGGCGGAATCGAGCGAAAACGCCCCCTCCGCGCGGCGAGGTCCTAACCCTTTTCCGCGAGGAAGGCGTTCACCGTCTCCAGAAACTTCGCCACCGAGATCGGCTTGGACAAATAGGCTTCGCAGCCGCCAGCAAGGATTTTTTCCTCGTCGCCCTTCATCGCGAAGGCGGTGATGGCCACGACCGGTATGCGGCGCAGCTCTGCGTCTTGCTTGAGCCAGCGGGTGACTTCGAGGCCGCTGACCTCGGGCAATTGAATATCCATGAGGATGAGATCGGGTCGATGGTCTCGGGCGAGCGTCATCGCCTCGACGCCGCTCTTGGTGCGCAATGTCGAATAGCCGTTCGCCTCCAACAGATCGTTGAAGAGCTTCATGTTGAGTTCGTTATCCTCTACGATGAGGACGGTTTTCGTCATGGCGCGCGACCCGTTAAGCCATGGGCTGACGATCTAACATGCGAAGATTAATGAAACGCGGCAAGAATATTCACAATAATAAGGATAGGCAGGCGCCGGACGCCGCCGGCGCGATGGCTATTCTCGCGCTCGCCTTCCTCGCCGAGGACGAAGCGCGCGTCGAACGGTTTCTCAGCCTGACGGGCGTGGAGCCGGGCGACGTGCGCGCAAGGCTCGGCGATCCCGCCTTTCAACTCGCCGTGCTGGACCATCTCGCCGGCGACGAGTCTCTGCTCCTCGCTTTCGCGCAGGCGCGGTCCCTCTCGCCGGCCGAAATAGACGGCGCCCGCCGCGCCCTGGGCGGCGGCGAGGAGGCATGAAGCGGCGCAGGTTCCTTCGCTCAGCGACGAAGCGCCCCACGCTGTTTGATCACGTATCGGCGAGCGCCTGCGCGCCGGCCCGCGCCACCTGTCCGTCCTGAAAGGACTGAACGCCGGAAACCCCGATCGCGCCGACGATCTCGCCGCGATAGACGAGCGGCTCGCCGCCTTCGACCGGGGTGATATGCGGCAGGCTCAGCATGGCGACGCGCCCGCCGGCGATGATTTCTTCGAGCGTCTTGGTCGGACGGCGAAACAGCGCCGCCGCGCGCGCCTTGTGCTGCGCGATATCGCTCGACGCCGGCTGCGTTCCGTCGATCCGCTCGAGATAGACAAGCGTCCCGCCGTCGTCGACGATGGCGATGACGACGCTCCAGCCATTGCTCCGCGCTTCCTGCGCGGCGGCCGCCGCGATGCGCTTGGCGTCGTCGAGCGACAGTTCGAATTTCGTCCGCATGGTTGCTCACTTTTTCCGGCATTTTCTGGCGCCGCTTGCGCCCGATCCGCGGCTCGACTACAGCATTTCGCGCTAGAGCGCGCTGCGAAAAAGTGGAATCCGGTTTTTCGCGTCAAGCGCGCTCTAAGCTTTTGGAATCGATCACGTCATCTGTGTTTAGGCGATTCCGCCTAAACGCAGCGTGATCTCGCGCGCGAGCCGCCGCGCCGACAAAGAAAATGAGATAGGATCGGCGCTGTCTGGAATTCGCCAGTCTCGCCTTCGCGCCAAGAAAGCCGGGGCGAAGACTCTCCGCGTGGAGGCGCGGACATATGACGCTCATCATGCCGGCGCCCGAGCCGGAGATCATGGCGCGGCGCGACGAATTGATCGCGCGTCTTCGCGCCATCCTGTCTCCAGGCGGCCTCATCGTCGACGAAGTCGCGCGCCGCGCTTATGAATGCGACGCCTTCACCATGTATCGCGCATTGCCGCTCGTCGTCGCGCTGCCGGAGACGGTCGAGGAGGTTTGCGCTGTCATGGCGCTCGCCGCCGAAATGGATGTGAAGATCGTGCCGCGCGGCGCCGGCACCTCGCTGTCCGGCGGCTCCATGCCGCTCGAAGACGGCATTCTTCTCGGCATGTCGAAATTTAATCGCATTCTTGAAATCGATTATGAGAACCGCTGCGCCCGCGTCGAGCCCGGCGTGCAGAATCTCGCCATCTCGAAAGCGGTCGAGGCGGAAGGCTTTTATTACGCGCCGGATCCTTCTTCGCAGATCGCCTGTTCGATCGGCGGCAATGTCGCGGAAAACGCCGGCGGCGTGCATTGCCTGAAATATGGCCTGACGACGAATAATATTCTTGGACTGAATGTCGCGCTGATGGGCGGCGAGCTTGTCAGGCTCGGCGGCAAGCATCTCGACAGCGAAGCCTATGACCTCCTCGGATTGATGACGGGGTCGGAAGGCCTGCTCGGCGTCGTCACCGAAGTGACGGTGCGCATCCTGCAAAAGCCCTCCACGGCGCGCGGCCTGCTGCTCGGCTTCGCCAGTGTCGCGGAAGGCGCGCGCTGCGTTGGCGCCATCATCGCCCATGGCGTCATCCCCGGCGGCTTGGAGATGATGGACAAGGCGACCGTTCACGCCGTCGAGCGCTTTCAGCCTTGCGGCTATCCGCTCGACGCCGAAGCGCTCGTCATCGTCGAACTCGACGGCACGCAGGCGGAAGTCGATCATCTCGTCGCGGTCGTCGAGGACATCGCCCGCGCGGAAGGCGCGACCACGCTGCGCGTCTCGACCAGCGAAGCGGAACGCTTGCAATTCTGGGCCGGACGCAAGAACGCCTTTCCGGCTGTGAGCTGCATCGCGCCCGACTATCTTTGCATGGACGGCACGATTCCGCGGGGACGTCTGCCCGACGCCCTCGCCGGCATGGACAAACTCGCCAAGCAATATGGGCTCGGCGTCGCCAATGTTTTCCACGCCGGCGACGGCAATCTGCATCCGCTCATTCTCTACGACGCCTCGAAGGAAGGCGATGTCGAGCGCGCCGAGAAGCTCGGCTTCGACATATTGCGTCTGTGCGTGTCGCTTGGCGGCGTGCTGACGGGCGAGCATGGCGTCGGCGTCGAGAAGCGCGACCTGATGGGAGAGATGTTCAGCGAGGTCGATCTTAATCAGCAGATGCGCGTCAAATGCGCTTTCGACCCGGCGGGGCGGCTCAATCCCGGCAAGGTGTTTCCGACGCTGCATCGCTGCGCCGAATTTGGGATGATGCATGTCTCGGGCGGCGCCATGCGCTTTCCCGATCTGCCGAGATTTTGAACCTTGGACGCCAGCGCGACGATAGTGGAGATTCGCGACGCGCCCGACGCCATGGAGGCTTTGCGCGCGGCGAACGCGCAAGACGCGTCTTGCGCGATTGTCGGCGCCGGCTCCAAGGCGCGCCTCGGACGGCATGCGCCGCAAGCGCGACTGCTTTCGACGCGCGCGCTATCGGGCGTGACGCTCTACGAGCCCGATGAACTCGTGCTCTCGGCGCGCGCCGGCACGCCGCTTATCGAAATCGAAGCGCTCATCGCGGCGCAAGGACAGCGGCTCGCCTTCGAGCCGATGGATCATGCGCCGCTGCTTGGCGGCGCGCCGCGCCGCGCGACGGTCGGCGGCATGATCGCCGTGAACGCCTCGGGGCCGCGCCGCATCAAGGCCGGCGCCGCGCGCGACCATCTGCTCGGCTTTCGCTGCGTCACCGGGCGCGGCGAGGAAGTGAAATCCGGCGGGCGCGTGATGAAGAATGTCACCGGCTATGATCTTTCGAAACTCGTCTGCGGCTCCTTCGGGACGCTGGCGCTGCTCACCGAAGTGACGCTCAAAGTTCTCCCAAGGCCTGAGACGGAGGAGACGCTGCTCGCCATCGGCCTTAGCGAAGCGGAAAGTCTCTCGCTGCTGCGCCGCGCGAGCGCGACCCCTTGCGAAGTCTGCTCGCTCACCCTGCTGCCGCCGGGCGCCGCGCTTGGGCTCGATGCCCATGCGGCGGCCTTGCGTCTCGAAGGGCCGGAGATTTCCGTCGCGGCGCGCCGCGACGATCTGATCGCGCGCTTTTCGAAGTCCGGCGCGCGCTTTGAAATATTGAAGGCTACGGAGTCTGCCGCGCTCTGGGCGCGGCTGCGCGACGCCGTTCCTGTCGCGGAACATGCGGGACAGGTCTGGCGCCTCTCCGTCGCGCCGACCGACGGCTTTTCCGTCGTCGAGCGCATTCGCCGCGCCGGCGCGCCGCTTCTCGCGCATTTCTACGATTGGGCGGGCGGGTTGATCTGGCTCTGTCTCGCGTCAGCGCCAGATGCTCATGCCGCGATCATTCGCGAAGCCGTAGACGCCCACGGCGGCCATGCGACGCTCATTCGCGCCGATGAGGAGACGCGCGCGACTATCGAGGTTTTCCATCCGCAGCCGGCGCCGCTCGCGGCGCTGACGCGGCGCGTCAAGGAAAGTTTCGATCCTTTGCATGTGCTGGAGCGCGGCCGCATGCGCGCGGAGTTTTAAGGGCCATGCAGACGCATTTTTCGTTGCGCGCGCTCGCCGACCCGCAGATGGCGGAAGCGGAGAAGATTTTGCGCGCCTGCGTGCATTGCGGCTTCTGCAACGCCACATGCCCCACCTATCTTATCACCGGCGACGAGCTCGACAGTCCGCGCGGGCGCCTCTATCTCGTCAAGGAAATGTTCGAGAAGGAGCGAGCGGCCGATGCGCTGACCACGCGCCACATCGACCGCTGTCTTTCCTGTCTCTCCTGCATGACGACCTGTCCGTCGGGCGTGCATTACATGCATCTCGTCGATCATGCGCGCGCGCATATCGAAAAGACTTTCGCGCGGCCGCTCGCCGAGCGCCTCCAGCGCGCGGCGCTCGCCTTTATTCTCACGCGCCCGAGCCTGTTCCGCCTCCTGCTGCGCGCGGCGCCTTTGGCGCGCGTCTTCGCGCCGCTTCTGCCGCGCCGCTTCGCCGCGCCGCTCGCTCTGGCGCCATCGAGGCTTCAGGCGCCCTCAAATGTCGACCGGCCGCAAGTCTTTGCCGCGCAAGGCGCGCGTAAAATGCGCGTCGCCTTGCTTAATGGCTGCGTCCAGACGGTCCTCGATACGGCGATCAATGAAGCGACGATCAGGCTGTTGACGCGCTTTGGCGCCGAAGTCGTCGTCGCGCCGGGCGCCGGCTGTTGCGGCGCGCTGCCGCATCATTTGGGGAGAGAAGAGGAATCGCTTCGCTTCGCCCGCGCTAATATCGACGCCTGGTCGAAGGAAATCGCCGCACGCGGCCTCGATTATATCGTTATCAACGCCTCGGGCTGCGGAACCAGCGTGAAGGATTACGGCTTCATGTTCCGCGACGACGCTGCGCTTGCGCAAAAGGCGGCGCATATTTCGTCGATTGCGCGCGACGTGACCGAACTTGTGGAAGCACTCGGATTTGCGCCGACAGGCGATGCGCCTCGGCTCCGCGTCGCCTATCATTCCGCCTGCTCCCTGCAGCATGGGCAGAAGATCACGCGCGAGCCCGTTGAACTTCTCGTCCGCGCCGGTTTCGAGGTCGTCGCCGTTCCAGAGGGGCATATCTGCTGCGGATCGGCGGGAGCCTATAATCTGCTTCAGCCGGAAATGGCTGAAGAATTGCGCGCGCGAAAGATCGCCAATATTGACAGCGTCGCGCCGGAAGTCATCGCCGCCGGCAATATCGGCTGCATGGTCCAAATCCGCGCCGGCGCGGGCGTTCCCGTCGTCCATACGGCCGAATTGCTCGATTGGGCGAGCGGCGGCCCCAAGCCTGGCGCGCTCGCTTAAGGAAATCTGCTATAGTCCTTTGGAAGAGGGATGAAATGCCGCTACTCGACACATTGCTGGAAAAACGCGCCGATCTGCTTCGCGCGGCCAGCCGTCATGGCGCGTCGAATCTTAGGCTTTTCGGATCGGTAGCGAGAAGAACTGAAACGCCTTCGAGCGACGTCGATATATTGATTGATCTCGCCGAGGATCGAGGCTTCGCGGAATTTCTGGCGCTTGCGGAAGAGCTTGAGGCATTGATCGGTCGGAAAGTCGACCTCGTCACGTCACGAGGGGTCAGTCCCTATCTCAAGCCGCTCATAGAGAAAGAAATGTTCTTACTCAAAGCTGACGGCTGCCGTTGAAGAACGAACAATACCACTTCTGACGTAACCGCCCGCATGTCATTCCCGACGCTTCGCGTGAGCGAAGCGATCGGGAATCCAGAGGTAGGCCAGCATTCAAAGGATTGATTCTGGATTCCCCGTCGGACCTTCGGTCCGCCGGGAATGACACGTCATGTGAACTGATTTACCGGGGTCCGTATAATCCGCGTCTATCGCAAAAAGCCGACGATGTCCTTCACCGCGTCCATATTCACGCGGGCGATCGCGCGGGCGCGCTCCGAGCCCTCGCGCAAGACGCCGTCGATATAGCTTTCGTCCGCCCGGATGCGGCGCATCTCGGCGGTGATCGGCGAGAGCTTCTCGACTGCAAGCTCCACCAGGGCGCCCTTGAAGGTCGAGAAATTGGCGCCGCCGAAATCCCGCAACACGTCGATTTTCGCGCGTCCCGAAAGCGCCGCGAAAATGCCGACGAGATTTTCCGCCTCCGGCCGGCCTTCGAGACCTTTCTCCTCGGAGGGCAGGGCCTCGGGATCGGTCTTGGCCTTCTTCACTTTCTGCGCGATCTGGTCGGCGTCGTCCGAGAGATTGATGCGCGAATAGTCGGAGGCGTCGGATTTCGACATTTTCTTCGTGCCGTCGCGCAGGCTCATGACGCGCGTCGCCGGGCCGGAGATCAGCGGCTCGGGCAGGGGGAAGAAGGCGTCGCCATAGCCATTGCGCGCGATCGATTCCGAGAAGTCATTGTTGAACTTCTGCGCAATATCGCGCGAAAGCTCCAGATGCTGCTTCTGGTCGTCGCCGACCGGCACATGCGTCGCGCGATAGATGAGAATATCGGCGGCCATCAGCACCGGATAGTCGAGCAGGCCCATGGAGGCGTTCTCGCGGTCCTTGCCGGCCTTGTCCTTGAATTGCGTCATGCGGTTGAGCCAGCCGATGCGCGCGACGCAATTCAACACCCAGGCGAGTTCGGCGTGCTCCGCCACCTGGCTCTGGTTGAAGATGATGTTCTTCTTGGGATCGATGCCGCAGGCGATGAAGGCGGCGGCGATCTCGCGCGTATTCGCCTTGAGCGCGATCGGGTCCTGCGGCACGGTGATCGCGTGCAGATCGACGACGCAATAGAGGCAGTCGAAGCTCTTCTGCAATTCGACGAATTTGACGATGGCGCCGAGATAATTGCCGAGATGCAGATTGCCGGTCGATTGCACGCCCGAGAAGACGCGCTGGAGAAAGCTGGACATGGGATGGGCCGAAGGTTGAACCGCTTGGCCGGTCTTATGGCGAGAAGCGGGGGCTGAGGCAAGCTTGCTGTTGGCGAGATAGAATTTGTCTAACGCCCCGGCCCCTCATCTCACTTCTCCCCGCAAGCGGGGAGAAGGGACGTTAGGCGTTGCGCCGAAGACCCCTCTCCCCGCTTGCGGGGAGAGGTAAGGTGAGGGGCTTGGGTGAGTTGCGCTCACTACAAAATAAACCGGCTCAGATCCCTGTTCTTCGCCAGATCGCCGATATGCTCCTCGACATAGTCGCCGTCGATGACGATTTTGTCGCCCGCGCGGTCGGAGGCCGCGAAGCTGATCTCGTCGAGCACGCGCTCCATCACCGTCTGCAGGCGCCGCGCGCCGATATTCTCGACGGAAGTGTTCACCTGCACGGCGACCTTGGCGATGGCGTCGACCGCCGACGGCGCGAATTCGAGCGTCACGCCTTCCGTGCCCATCAGCGCCGAATATTGCTTGGTGAGGCAGGCTTCCGTCTCCGTGAGAATGCGGCGGAAATCCTCTTCATTGAGCGAGGCGAGCTCGACGCGGATCGGCAGGCGCCCCTGCAATTCCGGCAGGAGGTCCGAAGGTTTGGCGACATGAAAGGCGCCCGAGGCGATGAACAGCACATGGTCGGTCTTCACCGATCCGTGCTTCGTCGCGACCGTCGTGCCTTCAATCAGCGGCAAGAGGTCGCGCTGCACGCCTTCGCGCGAAACATCGGCGCCGCCGCGCCCCTCGCGCGCGCAAATCTTGTCCATCTCGTCGATGAAGACGATGCCGTTGTTCTCAACTTCGTGGATCGCCTCGCGGACGCTCGCCTCCTGATCGATCAGCTTGTCGCTTTCCTCGGCGACGAGCGGTCCCTGCGCCTCCTTGACGGTGAGCTTGCGCGGCTTGCCGCGCTGCATCGCCTTGCCGAAAATATCGCCGAGCGAAAAGGCGGAGACGCTCGCGCCGGGCATGTTCGGCAGTTCGAACATTGGCATCGACGGCCCGGATTGCGCGAGTTCGATCTCGATTTCCTTATCGTCGATTTCGCCGTTGCGCAGGCGTCGGCGAAAGCTTTCGCGCGTCGCGGGAGACGATCCCGGCCCGACGAGCGCGTCGAGCGTGCGCTCCTCGGCGGCCTGCTCGGCGCGCGCCTGCACGTCTTTGCGGCGACGCTCCTTCACCATGACGAGCGCGACTTCGATGAGATCGCGCACGATCTGCTCGACGTCGCGGCCGACATAGCCGACCTCGGTGAATTTCGTCGCTTCGACCTTCAGAAAGGGCGCATTGGCGAGGCGCGCGAGACGGCGCGCGATCTCGGTCTTGCCGCAGCCCGTCGGGCCGATCATCAATATGTTCTTCGGCAGCACCTCTTCGCGCATCTGGCCTTCGAGCTGCAATCTGCGCCAGCGGTTGCGCAGCGCGATGGCGACGGCGCGCTTGGCGTCATTTTGCCCGACGATATAGCGGTCCAGTTCGGAAACGATCTCGCGCGGCGAGAAGTCGGCCATGGTCAGTTCCTTCGGCAGTGGGCAGTCGGCAATCGGCATTTGGCGGCATGTCATCCGACTGCCGATTGCCCATTGCCAACTGCCCTAAATCTTCTCCACCACCACATTCTGGTTGGTGTAGACGCAGATTTCGGCGGCGATGCCCATGGCGCGGCGCGCGATCGTCTCCGCGTCGAGCGACGAATCGAGGAGCGCGCGGCCGGCCGCGAGCGCGTAATTGCCGCCGGAGCCGATCGCCGCGACGGCGCCTTGCTCGGTGCCTTCCGGCTCCAGCACATCGCCGGAGCCCGTGAGCACGAGGCCGACATTTTTGTCGGCGACGAGCATCATCGCCTCCAGCCGGCGCAGATAGCGGTCCATGCGCCAGTCCTTGGCGAGTTCGACGCAGGCGCGCATGAGTTGGCCGGGATATTGTTCGAGCTTCGTCTCGAGGCGCTCGAAAAGCGTGAAGGCGTCCGCCGTCGCGCCGGCGAAGCCGGCGATCACGTCGCCCTTGCCGAGCCGACGCACTTTCCTGGCGTTGCCCTTCATGATGGTCTGGCCGAGGCTCACCTGTCCGTCGCCGGCGATGACGGTTTCTCCCGCTTTCTTCACGAGAATGATCGTCGTCGCATGCATCGACGCCGGTCGGTTCTGTTCGCTGTCCATTCGCCTCATCCAGCCAGAGATGTGCAGCCGATGTAAGGTTCGGCGCGGATTTGAGCAAGGGCAAGGCGGTTATGCCCCAAGCCGGTTCGCGTTTGCTTCGAAAGTCATTCGCGCGCGGCGTCGGCGCGCGGCGGGGGAAAATCCAGCACGTCGCGCGTATAGGTCTCATGCACTTCCGAAAAGGGACGGCGGTCGCGCGCATAAAGGACCGCCGTATGCTCGAAGAGCTCATGTGGAATGGCGAGCGCGCCGCTCGCCTTGCCCTGCGAGTCGGCGGCGGACAGCTCCCAGCCCTCGGGCAAGGGCGACCAGCGCATTTTCATCTCGATGGTGCGGCGGAACGGCTGAAGCGGGGCGACCGCCTTGCCGAAGGGCGTTTCGGTCGCCTCCAGCGCGCGGTTCATCTCCTCGGAAAGACGCCCGGGCACGTACCAATTATCCGCCTCGGAGAGCACATGATCGCCGCAGGCGAGTTGCACGCGCCGATATTTCACCTTTTCCTCGGCGCCGACGTCGAGCCGCTGGCGCGTCTCCTCGCTCGGCTCCTTCTCGATTCCGGCGACTCGGCGCGCGACGATTTTAGGCTCCGCCGCCATTTTATGGTCGGCGCACCATTTTTCTAGCGTCGCCGTCGCGCTGCGGCTCGCGAGCAGCGAGGCGTTCAGCGTTTGAAGGAGCGCCAGCGCCTCGATGCGCGACACAAAGCCGTCCCGCCAGGGCTCGGCGGCCGCCGGAACGGAAATCAACGCGGCGATGACAAGAATGCATTTCTCGCGCATGGTTTCGAGCCTCCTTGCGGCGGCTGCGCCGCGGTCCAGTTTCTCGCAAGCCGTCAGCCGTCGCGATGGCTATTGCCGTGGTTGCGCTCAGTCGGGAAACCAGCGCGAAAATATGGACCATTATTTGGTCTCATGCGGCCAATATTCCTAACCGCGCGACGCGAGTTGGCGCGCATCTCGCTTCTCCTTATGGCTGAAACGGCTCGGGTGGCGTATCCAAGACGAAATTGCTACAAGCTGGCCGCTCGCGGCCGGAGTCGCCGGCGCCGCCGGCAGGGCCCAAGAAAAGGCGGGAAATGCGTAGCGCGACCATCGAGCGCAACACCAAGGAAACCCAGATTTCCGTCGCCGTCGACCTCGACGGGGCCGGCCGCTCGGACATATCGACAGGGGTCGGCTTTTTCGACCATATGCTCGACCAGATCGCGCGCCATGCGCCGCTGGACCTTACGGTGCTCGCCAAGGGCGACCTGCATATCGACGGCCATCATACGGTGGAGGATGTGGGAATCGCCATCGGCCAGGCGGTGGATCGCGCGCTCGGCGACCGCAAGGGCATCGCCCGCTATGGCGACGCTCATGTGCCGCTCGACGAGGCGCTGACCCGCGTCGTCGTCGACGTATCGGGCCGTCCTTTCCTCGTCTACGAGGTCGCCTTTCCGGCGCAGTTGATCGGCGGCTTCGACACCGAGCTGATGCGCGAATTCTTCCAGGCCTTTTCGGTTCACGCCCGCGTCGGCCTGCACATAGAGAATCTGCGCGGCGTCAACAGCCATCATATCGCCGAGAGCGCCTTCAAGGGCTTCGCTCGGGCGCTGGGCAAGGCGGTCGCCATCGATCCGCGCCGGGCCCAGGGCGAGGCGCCTTCCACCAAGGGAACGCTCACCGCCTGAGAAGGCGCGGGGCGACGACGAGGGACGGCCGATGGCTCTGTTCACCATTCATTTTCCGCCCGTCGCGGCGGGCCAGCGCCCGCCGGCGGAGAAGATCGTGTTTATCCGCGACGGCTTCTCCTGGCCGGCGTTCTTTCTCGGCCCCATTTGGCTTGCCTGGCGGCGCGCCTGGCTCGCCGCCGCTTTATGGACGCTGCTGCTTGTCGCGATCGCGCTGATCGCCTGGAAGCTGCGCATTTCGCGCGACGCGCTGTCCTGGCTGACGCTGGCGCTCGGCGTCTGGTTCGGTTTCGAGGGCGGACGCGTCGTCGCCTGGAATCTGGCGCGGCGCGGCTATGTCGAAGGCGACCTCGTCGTCGGCGAGGACGCGGAGGAGGCCGAGGCGGTCTTCTTCAATCGCTGGCCGGCCCCCGGGGAGCCTCGCCCTTGACGACGGCGATCATCGACTATGGGTCGGGCAATCTTCACTCCGCCTTGAAAGCCTTTGAGCGCGCCGCGCGCGAATCGGGCGTGGGCGGCGAGATTCGCGTCACCAGCGACCCGCAAGCCGTGCGCGCCGCCGAGCGCATCGTGCTGCCGGGCGTCGGCGCCTTCGCCGACTGCCGGCGCGGCCTGATGGCGATCGACGGGCTTTATTCGTCGCTGGAGGAGGCGGTCGTCGCGCGCGGCCGGCCGTTCCTTGGGATTTGCGTCGGCATGCAGCTCATGGCGGCGCGGGGGCTCGAACATGGCGAGACGCCGGGGCTCGGCTGGATCGCGGGCGACGTCGCGGCGATCGAGCCCGCCGCTCCCGCGCTCAAAATCCCGCATATGGGCTGGAACACGCTGACGCTGACGCGCGCGCATCCGCTCTTTTCCGGCGTCCCGACGGGCGAGGCGGGGCTCCACGCCTATTTCGTCCACTCCTTCCAACTGACGCCGGCGGCGCCGGAGCATGTGCTGGCGACGGCCGATTATGGCGCGCCGCTCACCGCCGCGGTCGCGCGCGACAATCTCGTCGGCGTGCAGTTTCATCCCGAAAAAAGCCAGAGGCTCGGCCTGGCGCTGATCGGCAATTTCCTGAGGTGGACTCCGTGATCCTGTTTCCCGCGATCGATTTGAAGGAGGGCCAGTGCGTGCGCCTCGCCCAGGGGGACATGGACCGCGCCACCGTCTTCAACGACGATCCCGCCGAGCAGGCGCGCGCCTTCGAGCGGCAGGGCTTCGAATATCTGCATGTCGTCGATCTCGACGGCGCCTTCGCCGGCGCGCCGCGCAACGCTTCGGCCGTCGAAGCCATACTCGCGGCGCTGACGATCCCCGTGCAGCTTGGCGGCGGCATTCGCGACATGCGCACGCTCTCCCGCTGGCTGGAAAAGGGCGTCGCCCGCGTCATCATCGGCACGGCGGCGGTCAAGGATCCCTCCTTCGTGCATGAGGCGGCGCGGCTCTATCCCGGCCGCATCGCGGTGGGGATCGACGCCAAGAATGGTTTCGTCGCGGTCGACGGCTGGGCGCGGGCGACGCGCATGTCGGCGCTCGATCTTGGGCGCAGTTTCGAGGACGCGGGCGTCAGCGCGATCATCTACACCGACATTTCGCGCGACGGCGTGCTCACCGGCCTCAATATCGAGGCGACGCTCGCGCTCGCCAACGCCCTGACCATTCCCGTCATCGCTTCGGGCGGCCTCGCTTCGCTCGCCGATGTCGAGCGCCTGCTGCAGCCCGATTGCGCGCGGCTCGCCGGCGCCATCACCGGCCGCGCGCTCTATGACGGGCGGCTCGATCCGGCGCAGGCGCTGGCGATGATCAACAGCGCGCGCGCCGCGCTCGGGAGCGCCTGATGCTCAAGGCCCGCGTCATTCCCTGCCTCGACGTGAAGGAGGGCCGCGTCGTCAAGGGCGTCAATTTCGTCGATCTGCGCGACGCCGGCGATCCGGTCGAATGCGCCATCGCCTATGACGCCGCCGGCGCCGATGAACTCTGCTTTCTCGACATCACCGCGAGCCACGAGAATCGCGGCATTCTGCTCGATGTCGTGCAACGCACGGCGGAAGCCTGTTTCATGCCGCTGACGGTCGGCGGCGGCGTGCGCACGCTGGACGACATCCGCAATCTGCTGCTTGCCGGCGCCGACAAGGTCTCGATCAATTCCGCCGCCGTCGCCAATCGCCAATTCGTGCGCGAGGCGGCCGAGAAATTCGGCGCGCAATGCATCGTCGTCGCGATCGACGCCAAGCGCGCGGGCGCGCGCTGGGAAATCTTCACCCATGGCGGGCGCCGCCCGACCGGGATCGACGCCGTGGATTACGCCCGCGAAGTCGTCGACCTCGGCGCCGGCGAAATCCTGCTCACCTCAATGGACCGCGACGGCACGAAAAGCGGCTTCGACATCGCGCTGACCCGCGCCGTCGCCGACGCCGTGCGCGCGCCGGTCATCGCCTCGGGCGGCGTCGGAACGCTCGATCATCTTATCGCCGGGATTCGCGAAGGCCATGCGAGCGCCGTGCTCGCCGCCTCGATCTTTCACTTCGGCGAATATTCCATTCCGCAGGCGAAGCTGCATATGGCGGCGGCGGGGCTGCCGATGCGACTCGACGGTCTGGAGGCGGCATGACGGATTTCACGCTCGACGATCTCGCCGCGCTCATCAAATCGCGGCGCAAGGATAATGCGTCGACCTCCTATACGAAGAGTCTCTTCGACGCGGGCGCGCCGCGCATCGCCAAGAAATTCGGCGAAGAGGCGGTGGAGACGATCATCGCCGCGCTGGACGGCGACAGAAGCGCGCTTATCAATGAGGCGGCGGATACGCTCTATCATCTTCTTGTCATGCTCGAGGCGCGCGATGTCTCGCTGACAGAGGTCTTGCGAGAGCTGGAGCGGCGCACGCAACAATCGGGACTCGCCGAGAAGGCGTCTCGCGGAGCCAACGGATGACGGCGGCGGAAATCATGGGCTATGGCGAGGCGCTGTCGCCCTATCGGCATTTCACCCGCGCCGAATGGGCGAAGCTGCGCGCCGATACGCCCTTGACGCTGACGCTCGACGACCTCACGCGGCTTAAATCGCTCAACGATCCGATCTCGCTCGAGGAAGTGGTCGAAATCTATCTGCCGCTGTCGCGCCTGCTCGCGCTTTACGTCGCGGCGACGCAGGGCCTCTTCAAGGCGACGCAGCGGTTTCTGGGCGCCGAGGACGGCAAGGTGCCCTATATCATCGGCGTCGCGGGCTCGGTCGCCGTCGGCAAATCCACGACGGCGCGCGTGCTGCGCGCGCTGCTGTCGCGCTGGACCAATACGCCGAAGGTGGAGCTCATTACGACCGACGGCTTTCTTCTGCCCAATAAGGTCCTCGAAGCCGAAGGGCTGATGGACAAGAAGGGCTTTCCCGAAAGTTACGACAACAGAGCGCTCTTGCGCTTTCTCTCCGACGTGAAGGCGGGGCG
Source organism: Methylocystis borbori (assembly GCF_036576025.1). NCBI lineage: Bacteria > Pseudomonadati > Pseudomonadota > Alphaproteobacteria > Hyphomicrobiales > Methylocystaceae > Methylocystis > Methylocystis borbori. Next base: position 18,210 of record NZ_JAZHYN010000045.1, read on the forward strand.
GCGCAATGTCTGCGCGCCGGTTTATTCGCATATGACCTATGACGTGGTGGAGGGCGAGGCGACCTGCATCGACCGTCCCGACATTCTCATCGTCGAAGGCGTCAATGTGCTGCTCGCGCCGCGGCCGCGCGCCGGCCGCGAGATTCCCTTCGTCTCAGACTTTTTCGATTTCTCCGTCTATCTCGACGCGCCGGAGGACGTGCTGGAGACGTGGTATGTCGCGCGCTTCCGGCGCCTGCAACAGACCGCCTTCCGCGATCCGCTGTCCTATTTCCGCCTCTACGCCGATCTCGACGAGGAAGAGACGATGCGCGTCGCGAAAGACATATGGCGGCGCATCAACCTCGAAAATCTGCATCAGAATATCGCGCCGACGCGCCCGCGCGCGAGCCTGATCCTGACGAAAGGCGCCGATCATCGCATCGAGGAAGTGGCGCTGCGCAAATTGTAGGCTTGAAAGGGTGAGCGCATGATCACGGCTCTGGAGACGCTCGTCTTTCTTCTTGCCGTGGTGGCGGCCGTCGCCTTCGTCGCCTCGCGTCTCGGCCTCGCTTCGCCCATCCTGCTCGTCGCGGCGGGCGTCGTAATCGCGCTGGCGCCGGGCGTGCCGCCGCTGGTGATCGAGCCCGAATTCATCCTGCTCCTCGTTTTGCCGCCGGTGATCTACACCTCGGCGGTCGCCATGAGCTGGCGGGAGTTCCAATTCAATCTGCGGCCGATCCTTTTGCTCGCGATCGGCTGCGTCGTCTTCACGACCATCGCCGTTTCGGCGGCGACGAATTGGCTGCTTGGCTGGCCCTGGGCGGTTGGCTTCGTGCTCGGGGCGATCGTCTCGCCGCCCGACGCCCTCGCGCCGCTCGCCATCGCGCGCCGCATGCAACTGCCGAGGCGCATCCTCGTCATTTTGGAGGGCGAAGGCCTCGCCAATGACGCGACGGCCCTGGTTCTTTATCGCTTCGCGGTGGCGGCGGTCAGCGTCGGCTCCTTTTCCCTGGCGCAGGCGGGAGAAACCTTCACGATCATCATCGTTTCGGAGATTGTGTGGGGCGTCGGCGTCGGCTGGACGATGTTGCGGCTGCGTCGCTTCATGCGCGATCCGCGCATCGAAATCACGCTGTCGCTGGTCACGCCGTTCCTCGCCTATTGGCCGCCCGAACATCTCGGGGGCTCGGGCGTCATCGCGACCGTGACGGCGGGCCTCTATATCAGCTGGAACGGCCCCCGGCTGATCAGCGCCGCGACGCGTCTGCAAGGCGTGTTCTTCTGGGACTTCTTCATCTATCTGATCGAAGGCCTCGTCTTTCTCTTCACCGGCCTGCAGGCGCAGGCGCTTCTCGCGCGGATCCAAAACCACTCGCTTTACGATCTGGCGGTCTCGGCGGCGCTCGTGTCGCTCGTCGTGATCGGGGCGCGCTTCGTCTGGATTTTTCCGCTCACCTATCTGCCGCGTTGGCTCGTCCCTCCGCTCGCGCGACGGCGCCCGGCGCCGCCCTGGCAATGGTCCTTCATCACTTCCTTTACCGGCGTGCGCGGAATCGTGTCGCTCGCCGCCGCGCTGGCGATTCCGATCGCGACGGCGCGCGGCGAGCCCTTTCCCTATCGCGACGCCATCTTCTTCCTCGCCTTCTGCGTCGTGATGGTCACGCTCGTCTTCCAGGGCGCGATGTTGCCCTGGGTCATTCGCAAGCTCGGGCTCGCCAAAGCCGGCATGGAGGAGCGTCTTCTCGACCGCGCGGAGGAAATTCAGGCGCGCCGGCTCGCCATCGATGCGTCAAGCGCGCGGCTGGCGGCCTTGGTCGAAGAACGGGAAGTGCCGGAAGAAGCGACGCTGTCGTTTCAGGCGCAACAGGACTATTTCCTGTCGCGCATCCGCATGAAATGCGACATCGAGGAAGAACGCCGGGCGCTCACCCAGCTTCACGACGAGATTGAATTGGAGCTCATCGCCGCGGAGCGCGACGCGATCAATGGCATGTTGCGCGAGGGCGCGCTCAAGGACGAGGCCCGCCGCCGCATCGAGCGCGAACTCGATCTGCGCGAGGCGGATGTGCTGAACCGGCGGAATGAGCGGCTGGGGTAGGACGCCATTTCCGGCTGAATGCTCAGATGTCATTCCCGACGGGCGCTTCGCGCGATCGGGAATCCAGAGCCGTAATTTGAATCTGTAGGATTTGCGCTGGATTCCCGGTCAGGCCTTCGGCCTGCCGGGAATGACAATGCGCGGTTTCGTTACGCGTTCCCCACCGTTTTGAGCAGCGGCCGCATCTGCGCCTGCGGATGCGCGGGCTTGCCGTCGATGAGCAGCCCCGTCGCGTCCGCCGAGACCTTGACGATCGCGCCGTCCACGATCTCGCCCGCGAGCAGCCGTTCGGCGAGCGCGTCCTGCAATTCCTTCTGCATCACGCGCTTCAACGGCCTTGCGCCATAGGTCGGGTCGTAGCCCTTGGCCGCGAGCCAGTCGCGCGCCTTGGCGTCCGGCTCCAAAGTGATCTTGCGGTCCTCCAGAAGCTTTGCGAGCCGCTTGAACTGAATATCGACGATCGCGCCCATGTCCTCGCGCTGCAGGCGGTTGAACAGAATGATCTCGTCGATCCGGTTCAGGAACTCCGGCCGGAAATGTCCGCGCACCACCTGCATCACTTCATCGTGAACGGCGGAGGAATCCTCGCCCTCCTTCTGCATGACGAGGAATTCGGAGCCGAGATTCGAGGTCATGATGATGAGCGTGTTCTTGAAGTCGACCGTGCGCCCCTGGCCGTCCGTCAGGCGCCCATCGTCGAGCACCTGCAGCAGCACGTTGAACACGTCCGGATGCGCCTTCTCGATCTCGTCGAAGAGCACGACCTGATAGGGCCGCCGGCGCACGGCCTCGGTCAGCGCGCCGCCTTCCTCATAGCCGACATAGCCCGGGGGCGCGCCGATCAGCCGCGCCACGGAGTGCTTCTCCATATATTCCGACATGTCGAGCCGCACCATCGCGGTCTCGTCGTCGAAGAGAAAAGCCGCCAGCGCCTTGGTCAGCTCCGTCTTGCCGACGCCCGTGGGGCCAAGGAAGATGAAGCTGCCGATCGGCCGGTTCGGGTCCTGCAGGCCGGCGCGCGCGCGGCGCACCGCGGTCGAGACGGCGATGACCGCGTCATGCTGGCCGACGACGCGCTTGGCGAGCTCCTCCTCCATATGGAGAAGCTTCTCGCGTTCGCCTTCGAGCATTTTGTCGACCGGCACGCCCGTCCAGCGCGAGACGACCTGCGCCACGTCATTCGCCGTCACCACTTCGTCGACGAGCGTGTCGCTCGCGGATTCGGTCTCCGTGAGTTTCTTTTCGAGATCGGGGATCACGCCATAGGCGAGTTCGCCGGCGCGCTGATATTCGCCGCGCCGCTGCGCCTGCGCGAGTTCGTTGCGCGCAGTCTCCAACTGCTCCTTGAGCTTCTGGGCGCTGCCGAGCTTGTCCTTTTCAGCGCGCCAGCGCGCGGTGAGCGCCGAAGATTTCTCCTCGAGATCGGCAAGCTCCCCTTCGAGCTTCGAGAGCCGGTCCTTCGAGGCCGCGTCGGTCTCCTTCTTTAAGGCCTCCTGCTCGATCTTGAGCTGAATAATGCGGCGATCGAGCTCGTCGAGCTCCTCGGGCTTCGAGTCGATCTGCATGCGCAGGCGCGACGAGGCTTCGTCAACAAGGTCGATCGCCTTGTCGGGGAGGAAGCGATCGGAGATATAGCGGTTCGACAAAGTTGCCGCGGCGACGATGGCCGAGTCCGAAATGCGCACGCCGTGATGCAGCTCGTATTTTTCCTTCAAGCCGCGCAGGATCGAGATCGTGTCCTCGACCGTCGGCTCGTCGACGAAAACCGGCTGGAAGCGCCGCGCCAGCGCCGCGTCCTTCTCGACATGTTTGCGATATTCGTCGAGCGTCGTCGCGCCGACGCAATGCAATTCGCCGCGCGCGAGCGCCGGCTTTAAGAGGTTAGAGGCGTCCATCGCGCCGTCCGCCTTGCCGGCGCCGACGAGCGTGTGCATCTCGTCGATGAACAGGATGACGCTGCCTTCCGCGGCGGTGACTTCGTTCAGCACCGCCTTCAGCCGCTCCTCGAATTCGCCGCGATATTTCGCGCCCGCGATGAGCGCGCCCATGTCGAGCGCGAGCAGCTTTTTATCCTGCAGCGACTCCGGCACGTCGCCATTGACGATGCGCAGCGCGAGGCCTTCGACGATCGCCGTCTTGCCGACGCCGGGTTCGCCGATCAGCACGGGATTGTTCTTGGTGCGGCGCGACAGCACCTGGATGGTGCGGCGGATCTCCTCGTCGCGGCCGATGACGGGATCGAGCTTGCCCTCCCGCGCCGCCTCGGTGAGGTCGCGGGCGTATTTCTTCAGCGCGTCATAGGCGTTTTCGGCGGAAGCCGAATCCGCCGTGCGGCCCTTGCGCAAATCTTCGATCGCGGCGTTGAGCGTCTGCGGCGTCACGCCCGCGTCCTGGAGGATGCGCGCGGCTTCCGAATCCTTCTCCATGGCCAGCGCCAGCAGCAGGCGCTCGACGGTGACATAGGAGTCGCCCGCCTTTTGCGCGATCTTTTCGGCGTTGTCGAAGAGCCGCGCCGTCGCCGGCGCGAGATAAAGCTGACCCGCGCCCGAACCGCCGACTTTCGGCAGTTTGGCGAGCGCGGCTTCGGTCTTGGCCAGGGCCTCGCGCGAGCGCCCGCCGGCGCGGTCGATGAGGCCGGCGGAGAGGCCCTGGTCGTCGTCGAGCAGGACCTTCAGAATATGTTCTGGCGTAAACTGCTGATGCCCCTCGCGCGTCGCGAGAGACTGCGCCGACTGGACGAAGCCGCGCGCGCGTTCAGTGTATTTGTCGAAGTTCATTCAACGCCCCTCTTTGACCGTGAGGCGGCCCTTAGAAAGCGGCGCGCCTCGCGTCTTTGATAAATTTGGTCCCTTGCGGCGACCCTCCTGGTCGATATGGGATGTCGCTTGGGGATGAAAAGAGGGCCTGCCGCCGTGAGCGTCACCTTTTCGATTTCCCTCGCCTAGACGTATTGTCGCAGCGCTTTTTCCGGCCGGAGCCCCCATGCGCGTCGCCTCTCTCTATCGCTATCCGGTCAAGGGCCTGTCGCCCGAAAAGCTCGACGCCGCTACATTGGAGGCGGACGGCTATTTTCCGGGCGACCGGCTCTTCGCCCTGGAGAATGGCCCCTCGGGCTTCGATCCGGCCGCGCCGGTCCATCAGCCCAAGATCAAATTTCTGATGCTGATGCGCAACGGCGCGCTGGCGGGACTCTCGACGCGCTATGACGAGGCCGAGGAGACGCTCGCCATCGCTCAGGAGGGGCGCGAGGTTGCGCGGGGCGATCTTCGCGGAAAGAGCGGGCGCGCGGCGATCGAAGCCTTTCTGACGGGCTTTTTGGGCGACGAGATTCGCGGCCCGGTGCGGCTGCTCGCGGCGCCGGAGGGCTTTCGTTTCACCGATTCGAAGTCGGGCTTCGTCTCGCTGGTCAATCTCGCGAGCGTCGCGGCGATCGGGCAGGCGCAAAAGGCCGTCGTCGATCCACTGCGCTTTCGCGCCAATCTTTACATCGACGGCCTGGCGTCCTGGGAAGAAGCGGCGTGGCCGGGCCGGACGCTCGCCATCGGCGGCGCGCGGCTTGAAATCCTCAAAATGACGGACCGCTGCGCGGCGACGGGAGTCGAGCCGGGGACCGGACGACGCGACATGGATCTGGTGCAGACGCTACGGCTGAACTTCGGCCATATCGACTGCGGCGTCTATGCGCGTGTGGTCCGGGGCGGCCGCGTTGCGACAGGCGACGCGATCAGCTTCGTCGATTAGAGCGTTTTCCGCCGAAGCGGAGGCCGGTTCGGCTTAGAAAATGCGTCGATTCAGAAACTCAAGCGCGACTCAGTAGCGATCCGGCTCCAGCGGCAGTTCGCCGACCGGCGAGGAGTCTTCGTCGCGCGGCGCGCCGCCCGCCTCGTCCAGCGGCGGACGCGGACGTCGGCGCCGGCGCGAGCTCAAATGATAGTTCACGCCGCCCTCATGCTCGCGAGGCGCGCGATCGGCCTCGACCATACCCTCCGGCGGCTGGCCGTCGCTGGGGACGGGGCGGACCGGCGCGGTGATGAAGGACGGCAGCGCGGCTGGCCCGGGCTCGCCTTCGATCGCGCCCGGCTCGGGACGCGGCGCGAAGCGGCGCGGCTCGCGGTTTCTGTCATAGCCCTGATGGCGCGGCCGCTCGCCGCCATCGCGGTTGAAATTCTGCCGTTCCGGGCGCTGCGGGCGCTCATGACGTTCTTGGCGTTCCGGGCGCTCGCCGCCGATCGGACGTTCCTCGAAGGGTTGCGGCAGGGGCTGGGGCGGCGCGAAATGCGGCTGCGGCTGCGGCGCGAAGGGCGCCTGCGGCGGCAGTTGCGGCTGGTAGGCCGACGGCGGCAGGCGCTCGGAAAGCGGCGCGAAACGGTCGGGGAGGGGCGCGAAATCGTCGTCGTCGTCCACGTCGGCTTCCGGCGCGTCCAGTTGCGTCCGGGCGTAGCCATTGACCTGCTGCTGTTGCTGCGCGGCGGCGATGAGCCGGAAATAATGTTCAGCGTGCTGCAGCAGGCTCTCGGCCATGATCGTGTCGCCGGAAGACTGCGCATCGCGCGCAAGTTGGAGATATTTCTCGGCGATGTGCTGGGCTGTGCCGCGAATCTTTACGTCGGGGCCGTTCGACTCATAGGACCGCGTGAGCGGGTTGGGGCCCTTGCGGCCGCTGCTGCGTCCGCGCATTCTCTTATTTTGGCCTGGTCTCATCAAACTCCCCAAAATGTTGGCGCCCTTGGCTTGCGCCGTTCCGCCTAACGTCGCTGCTTGTTCCACGCGCGCGCCGCCATGGCGAAAACGGATCGGCGGCGATGGCGATCCATGCATGACGGCGAAGCTTTGACGCGGCGGCGCTTTCCTTGAAGGAAATGCGCTCAAGCGCGCGTCGATCGTCCCCTCATCGGCCCAATGGCCCCACAAGTCCTTAAGCGCCTCATCCCCTCGTGGCGCAAAACCGCATAGCGTCGTTCTCGCGCGTCAGAAGCCGCCGCGACAATCGAATTGGCGTCAGTCCGCCATCATCCTATCAGTTTCGACGCTGTTCCTGGCCGGTCGTTTCCAGGCTTCCCTTCGCGAAGCGGGGAGCCGAAGCGTTTCGAGTCTTTCTCTTAACTCGTCTGCTCAGATCGGCTGGACTTGGGTTGACTATAGTGGAGGGGGCGCCCCCCAACAAGGCCGCCCGCAGCGGACTGACCCTAAAAATAGGGTACTGTAGCCAATATGTCACGTCCACGCCCGGCGAGGCGGGCCGCCACGACGCGCTCATGTCCGCCCGCATCGCGCCCCACGCCTTCGATCCTGAACCCCTGCGCCCCGAGCAGCGCGGCGACGCCGACGGCCTGGTCGTAGCCCACCTCGAAGGCGGCGAGCCCGTCATCGGCGAGGAGACGCGGCAGATCGGCGAAAATCTCGCGGTAGCGGTCCAGGCCGTCGGCTCCGCCGTCGAGCGCGAGCGCGGGATCGTAGAGGCGAACTTCCGGCTCCAGTCCGGCGATGTCTTCATTGCGCACATAGGGCGGATTGGAGACGACGATGTCGAAACGCGCGTCGAGCGCCTCCGCCCAACGGCCGCGCAGCACCCGGGCGCGCTCGGAAAGGCCGCAATGGGCGAGATTGCGCGCCGCCGCCGCGCAGGCTTGCGCCGAGAGGTCGACGGCGACGGCCCGCGCCGCCGGCATTTCGCTCAAAAGCGCGCAAACGATCGCGCCGGAGCCCGCGCCGAGATCGAGAATCGACAGCGGCTCCTCGCGCCTCTCGCCAATGAAGCGCAAGACCGTCTCGACCAGCGTTTCGGTGTCCGGCCTCGGGTCGAGCACGCCCGGCGCGACGATGAGATCGAGCGTCCAGAAGCCGCGTTCGCCCAGGATGCGCGACACGGGCTCGCGCGCGGCGCGGCGGGCGGCGTAATGCGAGAGAATTTCCGCTTCTTTCGCGGAGAGCGGCGCGCGCGGCGACATGGCGAGCTCCAGCCGCGTCAGGCCCGCCGCCGCGC
>NZ_JAZHYN010000046.1:0-26097 GCF_036576025.1 Methylocystis borbori
TAGGCGTCATAGCCATAGCCCTCGAGCGACACGAGCAGCAGCACGGCGCGGTCGTCGAAGGAAAGATCGGCGAGGCCGTGAACGATCGGCGGATGGCGCGGCGCCGGCCGCGGCGCGTTGGCCAGCTTGCGCTGGGCGAGCGCGACCAGCGTGGCGTAGGCCTCGATTCGCGCCTCGGCGAGATCGGCGGGCCTCAGTTCCTTGGCGCGCATCCGCGCGCCGACCGACTGCAACGCGCTTTGCACGAGATCGTCCGCGACGGCGGGCCCGGCGCCGGCGCAAAGCGCGCGCGCATAGCGCCTCAGGGCGGGAGTCGCTCCGCCCAGCCCTGCGATGATATCGGCGCTTCTGCCCATGCGGCCCGCTCTGCTCTCGGCTTTAATTTGCGTGTTTGCGCGGCCAGCGACGTTTCCTATGAGATGATAGGACAATCCGGCGCAATTGGCTATCGCCCGCATAACGCCGCGGCCGCACGGCGTTTTTCGCGGCGCCGAGAAGCCGCCCCCATGGTTTGCTCTAGGAGCTCTCTAAGGGTTTATCCGGGGCGTCCCTATGGGTTTCCTTCCGGCGAAAACCACGCTAAAGGGCGCGAGCCTCCGACGGCGATTTCACGCATAAGAAATGGATTCAGCATGACTCAGCAAGCCGCGCCCGCCGTCCCTTTCGCCGGATTGCTTGCCGGAAAAAAGGGGCTCATTTTGGGCGTCGCGAATAATCGTTCGATCGCCTGGGGCATCGCCAAGGCCTGCGCCGACGCCGGCGCCGAACTCGCGCTCACCTATCAGATCGAGGCATTGGAAAAACGCGTGCGCCCCCTCGCGGCGGAGATCGGCGCGCAAGTCATCGGCCGCTGCGACGTCGGCGAGCCGGAGACGATCGACGCGATTTTCGCCGAGGTGGAGAAGCTCTGGGGCCGGCTCGATTTCGTCGTGCACTGTCTCGCCTTTTCCGACAAGGATGAGCTCGACGGGCGCTATGTCGACACTTCCGCTCAAAATTTCACCCAGTCGCTGCTGATCTCCTGCTACTCCTTCACGGCGCTGGCGCAGCGCGCCGAAAAGCTGATGCCAGAGGGCGGCTCGCTCTTAACGCTCACCTATTACGGCGCCGAAAAATGGATGCCGCATTACAATGTGATGGGCGTCGCCAAGGCGGCGCTGGAGGCGTCGGTGCGCTATCTCGCGGCGGATCTCGGCGTGAAGAACATCCGCGTCAACGCGATTTCCGCGGGGCCGATCAAGACCATGGCGGCCTCGGGGATCGGCGACTTCCGCTACATCCTGCGCTGGAACGAATATAACGCGCCGCTGCGCCGCGTCGTGACGATCGAGGAAGTGGGCGAAACGGCGGTCTATCTGCTCTCGCCCATGGCACGCGGCGTCTCGGGCGAAATCCTGCATGTCGACGCCGGCTATCATGTGGTGGGGATGATGAACCCCGCCGCCGCGCCGAAAATGGCGGATTTGCTGGCGCTGCTGCCGCAGGAGAAGTGAGGCCGGTCACGGCCCGCCATAGCTGTTCCGCCCTTCATCCTGAGGAGCGCGCCAAGCAAGCGTCTCGAAAGGTGAGGGTGGGGAAAACAACTCTCACCCGACTGCTGCCCTTCGGTCTCCCGACGGCTCGCCTAGGCCCCCGCCGGCTCCGCAAATCCCCGTTGCCGCAGCAGCGGCTCCACCGTCGGCATTCTTCCGCGGAAGGCGACATAGGCGTCCGCCGCATCCTGCCGTCCGCCGGCGGCATAGATGTGATCGCGCAGGCGCTGCGCGACCTCGGGCGAAAAGGGATCACCCGTCTCCTTGAAGGCTTCGAAAGCGTCGGCGTCGAGCGTTTCGGCCCAGAGATAGCTGTAATAGCCGGCCGAATAGCCGTCGCCGGAAAAGACATGCGCGAAATGCGGCAGACGGTGCCGCATGACGATTTCCGGCGGCATGGAGATCCGCGCGAGGCTGTCCGTCTCGAAGGCGCCCACGTCGAAATCCGGCGCGACGCTTTGCGCGTGAAGGTCGAGATCGACATGGGCGGAGGCGCAGAATTCGACCGTCGCGAAGCCCTGGTTGAAGTGCCGCGCCGCCGTTATGCGCGCGACGAGTTCATCGGGAATGGGCGCGCCGGTCTCGGCGTGCAGCGCGAATTCCTTCAGCACCGCCGGCTCCAGCAGCCAGTGCTCGTATAGCTGCGAGGGCAGTTCGACGAAATCGCGCGCGACATTGGTGCCCGCGACCGAAGGATAAGTCACGTCCGAGAGCATGCCGTGCAGCGCATGGCCGAATTCGTGAAACAGCGTGCGGGCGTCATCGAGGCTGAGCAGCGTCGGCGCGCCGTCGGCGCCTTTGGTGAAATTCATCACATTGACGATGACGGGCCGCACCTCGCCCCAGAGCTTGTGCTGGGAACGGAAGTCCGACATCCAGGCGCCGCCGCGCTTCGACGGCCGCGCGAAATAATCGGCGAGGAACAGCGCGACATGCTCGCCGTCGCCGTCCAGCACATCGAAGGCGCGCACATCCGGATGGTAGAGCGGCAAGCCCTTCTGCTCGACGAAGCGGAGGCCGAAGAGTTTTTGCGCGACATCGAACGCCGCGGCGATCATGTTGTCGAGCTGGAAGTACGGACGCAGCGCCGCCTGATCGAGATCGTAGCGCTTCGCGCGCACGCGCTCGGCGTAATAGCGCCAGTCATGCGCCGCGACGGTGAAATTGGCGCCCTCTTCTTCGACCATCGCCTGGATCTGTGCGCGCTCCTCGGCGGCGCGCGTCAGCGCCGGCGCCCAGATGCGATTGATCAAGTCGCGCACGGCGGCCGGAGTCTTCGCCATAGTGTCGTCGAGTTTGAAAGCCGCGAAACTATCAAAGCCGAGCAGCGTCGCGCGCTCTTCGCGCAAGTGCAGGATTTCACGGATGAGCGGGCGGTTGTCGGTCGCGCCCGGATTCTCGCCGCGGCTCGCCCAGGCGCGAAACACCGTCTCGCGCAGATCGCGCCGCGTCGAGCTTTGCAGAAAGACTTCGGCGCTGGAGCGTGACAGCGTCACGCCATATTTGCCGGGCGATCCGCGCTCCGCCGCAATGCGCGCAGCGGCGGCGCGAAAGTCGAGCGAGAGGCCGTCGAGATCGCTTTCGTCGAGCAGCAGCAGCCATGACGATTCATCGGCCAGTACATTTTGCGCGAACTGCGTCGACAGCGTCGCGAGGCGTTCGAGAATTGTCTTGAGGCGGGCCTTGTCCGCGTCCGCAAGCTTCGCGCCGGCGCGCACGAAGTTCTTGTGGGTCAGCTCGAGAACGCGGCGCCGCTCCGGCGTCAGTTCGATCGTCCCGCGGGTCTCGTAAAGCGCCTCGATCCGGCGAAACAGCGCGGAATTCATGGAGATGTCGCTGGAGTGACGCGAAAAGGCGCCGGCGATATCGCGCTCGATCTCCTGCAATTCGGGACTGGAGTCGGCGGCGGCAAGATTCCAGAAGACCGCGCCGACATCGGTCAGAAGGCGCCCGCTGCGCTCCAGCGCGCCGATGGCATTGTCGAAGGTCGGCAGCGACAGGTCGCTGGCGATGGCGTCGATCTCGGCCTTGTGCGCGGCGAAGGCCGTTTCGAACGCCTCTCTGAAATGCGCGGGCCGGATTGCGTTGAAAGGCGGCAAGCGGAAAGGGCCGCTCCAGGTCGTAAGGAGAGGGTTATCCATGACAGTCTCTTAGCAAGATGCCTCTCTTAGCAAGATGCCGACCAGCAGCGCCGGTGTCACCGCCCCCTCACACCCCCGCCGGCTTCCCCACCACCGTCACCAAGAGGTCGCCGTCGCCCAAGAGCCGCTTGGCCGCGCGCCGGCAGTCGTCGAGCATCACCGCCGCGATCTTGCCGTTCCGCTCGTCGAGGAAGCTCGGCTCGAACCCGTCGAGCTGCAGATTGACGAGCTGGCTCGCGACCTTCGTCGACGTGTCGAAACGCAGCGCATAGGAGCCGATCAGGAACTTCTTGGCCTTGTCGAGCTCCTCCTCGGTCGGGCCCTTCTCCGCGAATTGCTTGAATTCCTCGGCGATCACGCCGATCGCTTCGCCCGCGCGCTCGTTCTTCGTCGCGGCGGCGCCGATCAGCATGGCGCATTCGTCATATTCGTTGAGATGCGAATAGACGGAATAGGCCATGCCGCGCTTCTCGCGCACCTCCGTAAAGAGCCGCGAGGTGAAGGTTCCGGCGCCGAGAATATGATTGGCGACGACGGCGGCGTAATAGTCGGGATCGCGCTTCGTAATCCCCGGACGCCCGAAGCGGATCGTCGATTGCGGCACGTCGAGATCGACGATCCGGCGCTCGCCGACATGGGCGAGCGTGATCGGCGCCACCGGCGCGAGATCGTTCTGCAGGGCGAGGCCGCCGAAGGTCGCGTCGAGGAGATCGGAAAGCTTCTGCGCGTCGATCGCGCCGACGACGCCGATCTTGAGGTCGCGCCGCGCGAAAAGCCGCTCGCGCAGCGCGATGAGGTCTTCGCGCGTCAAGGTCTCGATCGTCGCAAGATCGCCGCGCACGGGGCGCCCGTAAGGGTGGTTCGGAAAGGCCGCTTCGCGAAACGCCTTCGAGGCGACCGCGTCCGGGTCGTTGACGTCGCGCTTCAATTCGGCGGCGAGCTGGCTGCGCACGCGCGCCACGTCATGCTTGTCGAGCCGCGCGTCGTTGAGCGCGAGCTTCAGGAGCCCGAAGGCCTCGTCGACATTGCGCGAGAGCGTCTGCATATGGCCCGAGATCGCGTCGCGATCGGCGCCGAAGCCGAGATGAATCGCGAGATCGTCGATGGCGCGATGGAAGCCGCGCGCGTCATAGGGGCCGGCGCCTTCGTCGATCGTCCCGGCGAGGAGCGTCGCGAGGCCGGGCTTGTCCTGCGGGTCCTGCGCCGCGCCGCCGCGGATCGCGAATTCGAGCGCGACGAGCGGCACGGCGTAGCTTTCGACAAGCCAGGCCTCTAGCCCGCCGGGCGTCGTGATCCGCTGCACATGTTCGGCGCGGGAGGCGATGGCGACGGCGGGCGCATGAGCGGTCATATCAATTCCTAACGACAATTAGCGGTCGGTCCTGGCGGTTGGTCTCGGCAAAGTCGGTCTTTGGCGGCGGATCAGGCCTCGCCCAGCCGCCTGACGTCGTTCGCCGTCTCAGGCGGGTAGCAGATAGCCCGTGACCGCCCGGCGCTTGTCGAGCCATTTGCGCGCGGCCTCGGTCACGTCCTGCGCCGTCACCTTCTCCATGCGCTCGGGCCAGGCGACGACATCCGCGATGGTGAGGCCCGTCGCGAGCGACTCGCCATACCAGCGCGCGAGCGAGGCCTGGCTGTCCTGGGCGTAAATGGCGTCGGCGATGAGGCGCGTCTTGGCGCGTTGAAGATGGTCCGCGTCGATCGGCTCTTCGGCGAAGCGCGTCAGCACGCGCTCGATCGCGGCGTCGAGTTCTTCCAGCGAAACGTCGGGCGCCGGCGTGGCGTAGACCCAGAAGCGCGTATCGTCCACCGCCGAACCCATGTAATAGGCGCCGGCGCCGACCGCGACCTTCTCCTCGACCACGAGCGTCTCATAGAGCGCGCTCGTCGCGCCGCCGCCAAGCATATAGGCGAGCGTCTCCAGCGCCTCGGCCTCGCCGGGCGCGGCGGTGGTGTAGGAGGGGACGAGATAGACCTGCTCATGCGCGGGCTGCTCGACCTTTTCGTCGCGCAGCGTCACGAGGCGATGGGCGCGATGCGGCGGCTCCTGGGGGCGGGCCCGGCGCGGCGGCTCGGCGCGCGATTCAATCGCGCCATAGGTCTCGCGGGCGATTTGCTCGACCTCGCCCGGCTCCACGTCGCCGGCGACGATGAGAATGGCGTTCTCGGGCGTGTAGAAGCGGTTGTAATAAGCGAGCGCATGTTCGCGATCGAGCCCCTCGATCTCATGGCTCCAGCCGATGATCGGCGTTCCATAGGGATGGCGCGCGAACAGCGACGCCTGCACGGCTTCGTCGAGCTGGGCCGAAGGGTCGCTGTCGGTGCGCATGCGGCGCTCCTCCAGCACCACGTCGCGCTCGGGGCCGACCACCTCGTCGGTGAGCAGGAGATTGCGCATGCGGTCGGCCTCGAACTCCATGAGCGTCTTCAGATGCTCCTTGCCGACGCGCTGGAAATAGGCCGTATAGTCGTAGCTCGTGAAGGCGTTCTCCTGCCCGCCGAGTTCGGCGACGAGATTGGAGAATTCGCCCTGCGGATGATGCTTCGTGCCCTTGAACATCAGATGTTCGAGGAAATGGGCGATGCCGGACTGGCCGAGCGGATCGTCGGCCGCGCCGTTTTTATACCAGACCATATGGGTGACGACGGGCGTGCGCGCGTCGGGGATGACGACGACCTGCATCCCATTGTCGAGCTTGAAGCTCGCGATATTGGCGCCGGCGTGAGAGGGCGCCGCGCTCGCGCCGGGCGTTAAGGAAACGGCGGCGGAAGCTTTCGGCTGCAAAGACATGAAACGGCCTTTCGGGCGGCGGGGAGCCGCGCTGGGGAAGTCATTTATTCCCAATATAGGCCGAAAATCAGTCCTTGTCAGAGTCTTTCAGGATGAACCTCGGAAGCAGGCTCGAAAGCCCGCCCCCCTGGCCTTCCGGCTTGGCGACGGGGCTGTTCGGGGTCGCCGTCTGCGCCACGGGATCACTGTCGCTGCCCGCGCCGCCGACCCAGGACATGGGATTCCACCAGCTTTTGCTGGAGGCGTTGGACTCGCGAATCTTGCTCAAATCCTGCGTCGGACGGCGATAGCCCGGCGGCGGCTCGGTGAGCAGCCGGCGGTTCGGCTCCTCGACCGCCGATTCATTCGTGCCCTTGCGGGCGGAAAGCATGCGCTGCAACAGGCCCGGTTCGTCGTCCGTGCCGGGCGCCGCGGCGGGCCGCGGGCCGCGGACGCGTTCGAGCAGGCTCTTCTTTTCCTCCGTCGGCGCATTGGGCACGCGGGCATAGCGGTCCGCGTTGCGGCGCCGCTCCGAGACGAGTTCGTTCGGCCAGCCGCCCGGCCGTTCCGACCGCTCGCGCGGCGCCGGAAGGACGCCCTGGCTTGGCGGCAGCACGAGCTTGGGGCGCTCGCTATAGTCGATCTTGCCGACGCCCTCGTCCGAGGAGACGCCGACGAGCTCCATCACCGAGGTCATGGTCGATTTGTCGTCCGCGGCGAGCGCCGGAGCCGCCTGAATCGCCGCCAATCCGGCGAAAGCGCAGAGCGCGCGACGCTGCGACTGTGCGAGTTTCATCGATCGAACTCCCCTTTCCGCCGTGATAGCAAGGCGCATAGATGCGCGCGACTTGTTGGCGATTTAGTGGCGGCGCGCCGGCGACGGGGAAGAAAAGCCCCAGGCGCGTTCTAGCCGTTTCCTTCCCGAGGCCGCTCGCCCGGCGAGAAAAAGCCTTCGATCACCAAAAGAACGACCCCGGCCGTGATCGCCACGTCGGCGACGTTGAACACGTAATTGGCGAGGGGGCCCACCGGCAGGGATGTGTGCAGATAGAAGAAATCCGCGACGGCGCCGCGCGTCAGCCTGTCGGCGGCGTTGCCGAGCGCGCCGCCGATGATGAGGCCGAGCGCCGTCGCCGTGAGCCGGCTTTCCGATTTCAGCATCCAGGCCGCAAGTCCGGCGACGATGGCGCCCTGCGCGACGAGGAGCCCCGCGCGCGCCCAGCCCTCATGCGCGGGAAACAGCGAATAGGAGACGCCGTAATTCCACGACAGCACGACGTCGAGGAAGGGCGCGAGCCGGATCGGCGCGCGCCCCGCCATGTCGAAAACATGCAGCATCCAGAATTTATGCGCCTGATCGAGCGCAAGGGCGCCGAACGCGGCGGCGAGGCCGAAAGCGCGCGGGGGAAGGCGGTCGAACAAGCTTGGAGTCTCCATGAAGGCCGCGAAGATGGGGCGGATCGCGGCCAAAAGAAGGCGCGCGCCAACCCCACTTGGGTCAGGCGCTCAATAGGCGATTGTCGGCCCCGCCGCCTCGGGCCAGTCGATCCGATAATTGAGGCCGGTGCGGACAAGATGAGTCGCGCTGGCGCTCGAGGCGGCGAAATTCGCGGGAAACCCGTCCAGAACTGAGCCGCCATAGGCGTTGATCGCGTAATTCTGCCGGCCGAGGTCCACATAAAGCCACTCGACCTTGAGGCTCCAATTGCGGGCGACGGCGTATTCGAAGCCCGCGCCGGCCGTCCAGCCCGTCGCGAGGCCTGAATAGGCGCCCGCCGAGCAGTAAAAATTCAGCGCGCAGAACCTGTTGCCCTCGCCAAGCGCCCCACGCGCCGAGACCTGGCCATAGGCGAAGCCGCCCGTGGCGTAGAGCATCATGTCGTCGCGCGGCAGAACGCCGAAGCGCCCGCGCACGGTCCCGAGCCATTCGAGGAGCCGCTTGGTGCTGGCGGCGGAATTCCGACGGTCGGCGAAGTCGGCGGAAGCGCCGAACGAGCCGCCGATATTGGCGTAGGCGAAATCGGTCTCGAGACCCGCGACGAGAAGCGGATGCAAGCGCCAATTATAGCCGATCTGCCCGCCGCCGACGAACCCCGCGATGTCGGAGCGCTGCGAGAAAGGCGCCCTGGCGTCCGTCTGGAGGATCGCCGCTTCCGGCGAACGCGCGCCGAGGGTCGTGTCTTTCGCGGCGGCGAAACCATAGCCGACATGGCCGCCGAGATAGACGCCGCCCCACTCATGCGGCTCCGCCTCGGCTTTGCCGAAGAGCGGGCCAAAATCGCCGGCGCCGGTCGGATCGTCAGACCCGCCAAAGCGGTAGCCCGCCTGCAAGTAAAAGCCATAGCGTTGCGAAAATGAGTAGATCGGCGTGGCGGGCCGGCCGACTCGGCTCTCGCCATAGTCCTTGCCCGGCGCGCTGAATTGCCAATAGCGCCCGCCGACGCCGACGTTGAAACGCGGCGTCAGATCATAGGCAAGGAGGCCTTCGACTTGAAAACCGTCGCCCTTGCCCGACTGCTGCACGCCTCGGATTTCGGGGCGAAAATTGTGATAGTCGGTGTTCCATAGCCAGCTATGAATCCAGGCCGCTTCGAGCGACGCCCGCAGACCCGGCAAAAGTTCGACGTCGCCGCCGACGCCGACCCGGAGCGAATTCCATGAAGCGTCGAAATCGAGCCCGTCCAGACTCGTCGGATAAGAAACCGCGTTCGGCGGAGCCGTAGCGCAAACGTTTGCATTCAACAGCACCTGCGCGCAGCCGAATGAATTCATCCGCTCATGGAAATTATTATAGCCGACGAAGGGGCCGATCCTGACCGGCTGGCCGGTCGGCAATCTGGTCTCTATGACATTATAGCCGAGATCGACGGTGACATATTTGAGCGAGCCGCCGCTCTGCACATGGACCGTGTTGCTGTAGACGCCATACATCGCGGCGACAGTGTCCTCGTCATTGAGCTTGCCGCTCGCGAGCGTCCCGCCGCCGAGAAAACCTTTCAGGAAGACGCCGCTCTCGTGGTCGACGCGAAAGAAGGTCTCGGCCGAATGTCCCGTCAGGTCGCCAAAAGTGAGGCGCGAAATCAATAGATCGGGGATGTCCGCGTTGTAAAAATCATATTTATGATTGCCCGAACTGAACCAGTAGCGGGTCCCAAATGCGAATTGCCAGGGCGACGCCGCGAGCGGAGGCGGCGGCGCCTTGTAGGCCGGCAAATCGGCCGCGCAGACGGCGAGAGGGCTGAATGACGCCGCCAGGGAGCAGACGAGCAAGAATTTGCGCATTTCTCTTCCCGGATTTTTCGCTCACGGGGGCCGACTTCAGACCCAAATACTGCCGATACGACGCCGACTTATGGATAAGGCCAATTGTCGGAGGGGCGCTGTAGCGGCGAGGCCACAGCGCCGAAAATTATCCAACTGTCCCCAACTTGACAGCTTGCGCTCTCGCCCATATCTCAGGAGAGCCTGTTGGCACTCACTGAGAGCGAGCGCCAACAGGCATTCGCATATCCCTTTGCCGACGGGCGGCGCCATCGTCGCCCCAGGCGCAGAAAAGGAAGACTTCACAATGGCGTTCCGTCCCCTCCACGACCGTGTCGTGGTCAAGCGACTCGAAGGCGAGGAAAAGACTAAAGGCGGCATCATCATTCCCGACACCGCCAAGGAGAAGCCGCAGGAAGGCAAAGTGATTTCCGTGGGTCCCGGCGCGCGCGACGAAAGCGGCAAGCTCGTTCCGCTCGACGTCAAAGCCGGCGACCGCGTGCTCTTCGGCAAATGGTCGGGCACCGAGGTCAAGATCGACGGCGACGACCTGCTCATCATGAAGGAAAGCGACATTCTGGGAATCGTCGACTAACTCGACCGGCCCGTTTGCTTTCGTCTCTCTCCAGGAGTTCAATAAATGGCTGCCAAAGACGTTCGTTTCTCCACCGACGCGCGCGACCGCATCATGCGCGGCGTCGAAATCCTCAACAACGCCGTGAAGGTCACGCTCGGCCCCAAGGGCCGCAACGTCGTGATCGAGAAGAGCTTCGGCGCGCCGCGCATCACCAAGGACGGCGTCACCGTCGCCAAGGAGATCGAGCTTTCCGATAAGTTCGAGAATCTCGGCGCCCAGCTCGTCCGTGAAGTCGCCAGCAAGCAGAACGATCTCGCCGGCGACGGCACGACGACCGCGACCGTGCTCGCCGCCTCGATCGCCCGCGAGGGCGCCAAGGCCGTCGCCGCCGGCCTCAACCCGATGGATCTGAAGCGCGGCGTCGACCTCGCCGTCGAAGCCATCGTCGCCGACCTCAAGGCGCACTCCAAGAAGGTCACCTCGAACGACGAGATCGCCCAGGTCGGCACGATTTCGGCCAATGGCGACCGCTTCATCGGCGAGGAAATCGCCAAGGCGATGCAGAAAGTCGGCAATGAAGGCGTCATCACCGTCGAAGAGGCGAAGAGCCTCGAGACCGAGACCGACATCGTCGAGGGCATGCAGTTCGACCGCGGCTATCTCTCGCCCTATTTCATCACCAACGCCGAGAAGATGATCGCCGAACTCGACGATCCCTACATTCTCATCCATGAGAAGAAGCTCGGCTCGCTCCAGCCGCTGCTGCCGATCCTCGAAGCGGTGGTGCAGACCGGCAAGCCGCTGCTCATCGTCGCCGAGGACGTCGAGGGCGAGGCGCTCGCGACGCTCGTCGTCAACAAGCTGCGCGGCGGCCTGAAGATCGCCGCCGTCAAGGCGCCGGGCTTCGGCGATCGCCGTAAGGCCATGCTCGAAGACATCGCCATTCTCACCGGCGGCCAGGTCGTCTCCGAGGACCTCGGCATCAAGCTCGAAAACGTCGCGCTTACCCAGCTCGGCCGCGCCAAGCGCGTGCGCATCGAGAAGGAGAATACGACGGTCATCGACGGCGCCGGCGAGAAGAAGGACATCGAAGGCCGCATCGCCCAGATCAAGAGCCAGATCGAGGAGACGACCTCCGACTACGACCGCGAGAAGCTGCAGGAGCGTCTCGCTAAGCTCGCGGGCGGCGTCGCGGTGATCCGCGTCGGCGGCGCGACCGAAGTCGAGGTGAAGGAGAAGAAGGACCGCGTCGACGACGCCCTCAACGCGACCCGCGCGGCCGTCGAGGAAGGCGTTTCGCCCGGCGGCGGCGTCGCGCTGCTGCGCGCGATCAAGGCGCTCGACGCCGTCAAGGTCGGCAATTCCGATCAGCAGACCGGCGTCGACATCGTGCGCAAGGCGATCCAGGCCCCGGCGCGCCAGATCGTCGACAACGCCGGCGGCGACGGCGCGGTGGTCGTGGGCAAGCTGCTCGAAGCCTCCGATTACGGCTTCGGCTTCGACGCCCAGAAGGGGGAATATGGCGACCTCGTGAAGCTCGGCATCATCGACCCGACCAAGGTCGTGCGCACCGCGCTGCAGGACGCCGCCTCCATCGCCGGCCTCATCATCACCACCGAGGCGACGATCACCGAACTGCCGAAGAAGGAAGCGCCCCCGATGCCGGGCGGCGGCGGCATGGGCGGCATGGACTTCTAAGCTTCATACGCCAACGATATGAAAAGCCCCGGCGACCCCGGGGCTTTTTTTTGCGCGCCGCGTAAAACGCATATGCGACGCGTGATTTTGACGCTGTTTTGAGGCGTTGCGGTCCTGGCGCCGCTCGTTTAGCATGAGCTTCGCGCGCGGGGTCTCGCGCGCGTCAAACAAGAATGATGGGAGGGGCGCGATGGCGAGCACGCCAACGACGTCGGACAGCGACTGGGCCGAGCACGTCAGGACATATCATAGCTTTCTTTTGTTGTTGAAGATCACGGCGGCGTCCACGGCCGTCGTCCTGCTCGGACTCTTCCTCTTCCTAGCGCGCTAAGGCCAAAGCCCCCCACGTCCAACGCCGTCGGGGGCTCCTGACGGCGACGGTTTCCTTGATAACCGGAGCACGTCATGCGCATCGCCGTATTGGCCGAAACGGATAAAGCCGAGCCGCGCGTCGCGGCGACACCCGAAACCGTCAAGAAGTTCATTTCGCTCGGGGCCGAAGTCGCCGTGCAGGCGGGCGCCGGCGCCGCCTCGACGATTTCCGACGACCAATATGAAGCGGCGGGCGCGACCATCGCGCGCGACGCCGCAGCCGCGCTCGCCGGCGCCGACGTCGCGCTGCGCGTGCGCCGCCCGTCGCCGGCCGAATTGCCCGGCGCCAAGCAGAATCTCGCCGTCATCGCCATCGCCGACCCATACGGCGCCGGCGGCACGCTTGGCGAACTCGCCAAGCATGGCGCGATTCTTTTCGCCATGGAGTTCATGCCGCGCATCACCCGCGCGCAATCCATGGACGTTCTGTCGTCGCAGGCCAATCTCGCCGGCTATCGCGCCGTGATCGAGGCGGCGGCCGAATATGGCCGCTCCTTTCCGATGATGATGACCGCTGCGGGCACCGTGCCGGCGGCGAAGGTCTTCATCATGGGCGTCGGCGTCGCCGGATTGCAGGCGATCGCCACGGCGCGCCGCCTCGGCGCCATCGTCACCGCGACCGACGTGCGCCCGGCGACGAAGGAGCAGGTCGAGTCGCTCGGCGCGAAATTTCTTGCCGTCGAGAATGAGGAATTCCAGCAGGCGCAGACGGCCGGCGGCTACGCCAAGGAAATGTCGCCCGAATATCAGAAGGCGCAGGCCGAACTCGTCGCCTCCCACATCGCCAAGCAGGACGTCGTCATCACCACGGCGCTGATCCCGGGCAAGCCCGCGCCAAAGCTCGTCTCCTCCGCCATGGTGCGTTCGATGCGGCCGGGCTCCGTCATCATCGACCTCGCCGCCGAACGCGGCGGCAATTGCGAATTGACGAGCCCCGGCGAGACGGTCGTGGTCGACGACGTGAAGATCGTCGGCGCGCTCAATCTTCCCGGCCGCATGGCGCCGACGGCGTCGAGCCTCTACGCCAAGAATCTGCTCGCCTTCGTCGAGACGCTCATCTCGAAGGACACGAAGCAGCTCGCGATCAATTGGGACGACGAATTGGTGAAGGCGACGGCGCTCACGCGCGACGGCGTCGTCATCGATTCGCGCTTTCAGTGACTGGCCCCGCGCTGACGGGACGCACCAACGAGAAGGGCGCTAAGCGATGACCGATTCAACGCAGCAATTGCTCGAGAAGGCGCGGGCCGCGGCGGAGGCCGCCCGCCATCTCGCCGATCAGGCGCAGCAATATTCCGATCAGCTCGCGCAGACCGCGGCCGCCATTTCGTCGCACGGCCTTGGCGGCGGCGCGATCGATCCGCTCGTCTTCCGCCTCGCGATCTTCGCGCTCGCGGTCTTCGTCGGCTATTACGTCGTCTGGTCGGTGACGCCCGCCCTGCACACGCCGCTGATGTCGGTGACCAACGCCATCTCCTCCGTCATCGTCGTCGGCGCGCTGCTTTCGGTCGGCGTCGAGGCGACGAACGCCGCCGAGAGCGGCTCGGGATGGGCGCGCTGGTTCGGCTTCATCGCTCTGACGCTCGCCTGCGTGAACATATTCGGCGGCTTCCTCGTCACCGAACGCATGCTCGCCATGTACAAGAAGAAGGGCTGACGCCATGAGCGCCAATCTCGCAGCCCTTCTCTATCTCGGCGCCGGCGTCCTGTTCATTCTGGCGCTGCGCGGCCTCTCGTCGCCGGCGACCTCCCGGCAGGGCAACCGCTACGGCATGATCGGCATGGCGATCGCCGTGGCGACGACGCTGCTTCTGCATCTGCCGCCCTTCTTCGGCCTCGTTCTCATTCTCATCGGCGCGGGCGCCGGCGGCGCGGTGGGCGCTTATGTCGCGCAACGCATTCCGATGACGAAAATGCCGGAGCTCGTGGCCTTCTTCCACTCGCTCGTCGGCCTCGCCGCCGTGCTGGTCGCCGCGAGCGCCTTCTTCGCGCCGCAGGCTTTCGGAATCGGCGCGCCGGGCAAGATCGAAGGCGGCAGCCTTTTCGAAATGTCGCTCGGCGCCGCGATCGGCGCGATCACCTTCACCGGCTCGATCATCGCCTTCCTCAAACTCTCGGAGCGGATGTCCGGCAAGCCGATCCTCTTGCCCGAACGCCATACGATCAACATCTCGCTCGGCGTCGCGCTGCTCGCGCTCATCATTCTGTTCGTCGCGACCGAGAGCGGCGTCTGGCTCTTCCTCTTGATCCTCGTCTCGCTCACGCTCGGCGTCACGCTCATCATACCGATCGGCGGCGCCGACATGCCGGTCGTCGTCTCCATGCTCAACTCCTATTCGGGCTGGGCGGCGGCGGGCATCGGCTTCACGCTCGGCAATCTCGCGCTCATCATCACCGGCGCGCTCGTCGGCTCGTCGGGCGCGATTCTCTCCTACATCATGTGCAAGGGGATGAACCGCAGCTTCATCTCCGTCATTCTCGGCGGCTTCGGCGGCGAGGTGGCGGGACCGGCGAGCGGCAAGGAGACGCGCAACGTCAAGCAGGGCTCCGCCGAGGACGCCGCCTATATCATGCAGAACGCCGGAAAGATCATCATCGTGCCGGGCTACGGCATGGCGGTGGCGCAGGCGCAGCACGCGCTGCGCGAAATGGCGGATCTGCTCAAGGCGGAAGGCGTCGAGGTCAAATACGCCATTCATCCCGTGGCGGGACGCATGCCGGGCCATATGAACGTGCTGCTCGCCGAAGCGAATGTGCCTTACGACGAAGTCTTCGAACTCGAAGACATTAATTCGGAGTTCAGCCAGGCGGACGTCGCCTTCGTCATCGGCGCGAATGACGTGACGAACCCCGCCGCCAAGACCGACAAGACCTCGGCGATTTACGGCATGCCGATCCTCGACGTCGAAAAGGCGAAGACGGTTCTGTTCCTGAAGCGCGGCATGGGCTCGGGCTACGCCGGCGTCGAGAATGAGCTGTTCTTCCGGCCCAATACGATGATGCTCTTTGGCGACGCCAAAAAAACCGTCGAGTCCATCGTCAAGGCGCTGGCGCATTAACGCGACCAACGTCGAGCAATAAACTAAGGGCCTCGAAGCGCATGCTTCGAGGCCCTTAGTTTTTTACGCGCTGGGGCGTCTCAGTCCCAATTGAGCGCCACCGGCTGGAACAAATTCTGCGGCAGCCCGCCCTCGTTGTCTAAATAGAAAATTCCGCGCTCGGGATGCTTGTTCGCGCCGTAATCGTATTTCGCCGCGAAGAAAAAGGTGCGCTGCGGAAAGGGGTGGAACAGGAAGTATTTGTAGTTGCCGATATTGTCGATGCCGAAGTCGAACGCCCAGCGCTCGTTCCACTTGTAATGAATCTTGGTGTCCACCACGAAAAAGCGATCGAAGGCCCCGTATACGCCGTGCGCTCTGTCATTGTTGGAGAGCGTCGACCACATGCGGTCCTGCCAACGCGCCGCAAGCGTGAACGACCAGTGATCGTCCGGGCGGTAAGTTGCGACGCCCGTCCAACGCCACTTTGGCACGTAAGGGACGTTCTTTCCGGAGACGGACCAGATTCCATTGTCGAGATTGTTGCCGCCAGCAGGCGACCAAGTCGGATCGGAGATGATGCGCGAGTTGACGTAGGTCACGCTCCCCAACAGTTCGAGCCCTTTGACCAAGACGTCGTCCCTGCTCGCCGCAAGTTCGACGCCGGTGTTGCGAATGCGGGAGACGTTGACGTTGCCCGTGGTCAACGTGCTGAGCGGGCCTGAGGTCACGTAAAGGCTCTGGGAGATGATCGCGTCGCGCACCTCTTCGTCGAAGAGCGACGCGCGCGCCGTTCCATTGCCGCCGATCTTGCGCTCGAAGGACAGTTCCTTGGTGAGCGCGACTTCGGGACGCAAATTCGGGTTTGGATTCGCGGCGGGGGCGGAGCCTGTGACCGAGGTCAGGTTGTAAAGCTCTCGCGCGGTTGGGAAACGGTTGGCCATGCCGACGGACGCCGTCACCGTCCATTTGTCGTCGGGCGTCCATTGGAAAGAGCCCTTGGGCGAGACCCGGGTCGAGTAAAGGTTCGGCTGGTAGATCGGCAGCATATTCGCCAGCGAAGCCGTGGAGCCGAAGCCGTTCACGCTGATGCTGCCGAGCTGCTGGTTGTAACCGTCCGAAGCCTGCCAATGCTCTCCGCGCACGCCGACCGTGAGTTTATAGAGATCGTTGATCCTCCAGGCGTCTTGCGCCCAGAGCGCCTGCGTGCGCGTCGTGCCGTTGCCGATTGAGGAGACGACTCCATAGGCGGATGCGGTTCCAGACGCCCAGTTGGTCGTGAGCCAGGTCGGATTATTGAGGTGGAACTGGTCCCCATGCAGACCGAAGCTGATGTCATGGCCCGTCAGAACGCCGTCAGGGCGAAGGATGCCCTTGGCGTCGAAGAGCGACCAATAGGTTCCGGTATAGACGGTGTTCTTGCCGGTCGCCGTGTAACCGACCGGCGCCGCGCTATAGGGCGCGACCTGGTCCGATTGCAGATAAGAGAAGTTCGAGGCCGATATCTCCCAATCGAACAAACCGCCAGTGTTGCTCTTCACCGCGCCCGCGTTCACCAACATCTTCTCCTGAACGCGGTAGTAAGCGGCGCCGAAGCTCTGGAGGGTCGACGTCTGCAGACCCCAGCGATTATTGGCGCTGTTGAAGATGGGGCCGTAGACCGGACCGTAGCCGGAATAGAGGTAATTCTCGGGAGTTGAGGTGCCGTCATTCGACCAGAAGCCAAGCGTGTAAGTTCCGCGGACGGTCGGCGTGAAGTCGTAGGCGAGCTTCAATTTCGCGTTGACTTGATCATTCGCGAGATTGCCGGCGGAGCCGAGCACCGTCGCCGGAACTCCGAATTTAGTCGTCGCGAAATAGCCGCCTGGATAACCATAGAGGACGGCTGCCGACGTCGGGAAAGTTCCCGAGGGAGCCGTGACATAGGTCAGCGGCTGCTGCGAACCGCGCTGCCAGTTGCCGGAAATCGTATAGGAAAAGTTGTTGATCTTGTCGCCGACAAAGAAACTGGTGACATTATTCACCAATCCTTTCGACGTTCCATAGAGCGAGAAGTCCTGAACCGCGAGCGTATCCTTTGCGGACACCTCCAGCTGCTCTGGCATGCGCGTCGTGATCTTCAGCACGCCGCCCATGGAGTTGCCCGGATATTGCGCCGCATAGGGGCCATAGAGAAAGTCGACGCGCTCGATTTCTTCGGGCGCGACAAGGCCCCAGCGCGGCGCGCCGATCGTATTGTCGTTGCCGATGAGCGCGGTCAGAAGCAGATCGTCGGCGTAGACGAGACTGCGCGCCGAGGAATTGATGCCCCAGGTCCTTGTCTGCAGCACAGCCTGGGTGTCGCCATTGTTTCGTTTGCGCACGAAAAGGCTCGGCATGTATTTGACCGAATCTTCCGTGTCGACGATGTTAATCTGGCGCTCGATCTGCTTTCGGGTGATGCTCGCGACCGTATTCGGCAATTGCCACTTCTCGACGAAAGCGGGCTTGCCGTCGGGAAGCGTCGCCGCCCAGATTGACGGCGCAGCAGAAGCCGGCGCCGGCGTCGCATTAGTGGTTGTCGCCGGGCCCGCTACGCGCGCGGTGGCGCGCTGGACGGGGCGGCGCGCGCCGCCGACGTCGATCGTAGGCAGCGCTTGCTGCGCCGCGGCGGGGACAAGGCCAAACTCCGATAAGGCGAAGAAAGCAAGCGCGCCGGCGGAAACGCCGCGCATGAGACGTTGACGAGACATGAGGTTTCCTTCCCTGGCGCCCGTCGAGGGGCGCGTATGATCGCGGCCGCTGTTGGCGGCGGCCCTTCAAGATTTCGAGCGATCAGGCGAAGGCGGGCGGGCCGCGCGTCGGCGCGGCGAAATTGAATCTGAAAACATGCGTCGTCGGAGACGACCGTTGCGGCGCAAGGCGTTCGGCTTCGGTCCGGAGCTCCGCGAGAAAGGCCTCGGCCGCTGGCGCGGTCGTCCAGTCGCCGATTTGGCAGAGCACGCAATGGGAATGATCGTGAACCGCGCCATGGGCTGGAGCCCGGTCGTTCGCGTCGTCGGCATGCGCCGCATGCATTTTGCAGTTGACGATCGAGGCGGGCGCGTCGCCGGGCTCATGCGCCATCGCGGCGCCGGACGCGGCGCATTGCGCGACAAGCGCGAGCAAAACGAAGAGGGTGGCGAGGAACCGCATCCGCTATCGAACCTTTGAGCCTGTCCGGCGCGATTTAGCGTTACGGCGGCGGCTGCAATAAATCCCACCAAAATAGTCTTGTTCCAAGCCGTTGCGCGTTGTCAAAGACTAAAAAATCAACTAAGAGACATTTATGTCACAGTTGCGCGCCATGTGCCGGGAGCATCGTGCGGCGATCTCGGTCGCCGCGATTTGCGCGCTGATTTTCGGTCTTCTCGTGACAGGCGCCGCCCGGCCGGCGCATGCGCTCCAGAACGACTTCGGCAAGACGGCGATCGCCTGCGATCACGCGGCGCATCACGCCGGCGCGGCGACGGATCAGGAGCCGGCGCGGAACGGCTCGCTCCGACACAAATGTCCGGACTGTTGTCTCGCCGCTCACGCGGGAACCGCCGTGCTGCCGACGCGCTTTGTCGCGATGACCCGGCCCGGCGCGGCGCCGCCGGCGACGGTGCGTTATCCATCGGGGGCGGCGCGCCAGCCCGACGGTCTCGCCGCGAGCCCGGCCAATGGCGCGCGCGCGCCTCCAGCCATCTGAACTCACGATTTTTCGCTTAAGCGGCGAGCCGCTATGCGGCGCAAGAAGAGCGGCGGCCCCTGGCCGCGCTCCGGGAGCGCATAGAGGACCGCGTAAAAAAAGCAAAAGGGCGCTTCGCCGTCGAGATCGGCGCGGGCGAATCCCGAAAAGAATGAGTAAGCCAGATGGAATACAATACGCTTTCTCCCCTCGCGATGTTCATCAACGCCGGCCCTGTCGGCAAAGCGGTGATGGCGATTCTGCTCATCGCCTCGGTCTGGACCTGGGTCCTGATCGTCGAAGGGGTGGTCGCGATCACCCGCATCGCCAAATCGGCGCGCTCGGCGCGTAGCGGCGGCGACGTGGGCGTGCTCCAGCCCGTCGCGGAAGCCGGCCGCGAAGCCTATGCGCTTGATCTGCCCGACGAGACGATCGGCGACAAGCGCGCGCGCATCGCCGATCATATGAGCCGCGCGGCGCGCGAATTTCTCACCCAGGCCGAAGGCGGTCTGCCCAATCTCGCGGTAATCTCCTCGGTCGCGCCCTTCATCGGCCTCTTCGGAACGGTCTGGGGCATCATGACGAGCTTCGCCGGCATCGCGCAGTCGCAGGACACGAGCCTTGCGGTCGTCGCGCCCGGCATCGCCGAAGCGCTGGCGGCGACGGCCTACGGCCTCGCGGCGGCGATCCCCGCCTCGATCGGCTACAACCGCATCGGCGCCGCTTTCTCCCGCGTCGGACAGCAGGTCGCGCATTACATCGAAGATGAGGCGCTCGTCCTCACGAGCGGCCATCAGCTCCGCGCGCGTCGCGACCGGGAGGCTGCGTGATGGCTATTCCCTCCCGCCAACGCCAGAGCGCGACCGAAGGGCTCTATCAGCCGCTCGCCGACATCAATGTGACGCCGCTCGTCGACGTCATGCTGGTGCTGCTCATCATCTTCATGGTCACGGCGCCGCTGCTCGCCAAGGGCGTGAAGGTCAATCTGCCGCAGGCGACCGCCGCCCAGCCCCTCAATCATAAGGATCCGATCGTCATCACCGTCGGCAAGGAGGGCAAGCTCGCCCTCGGCGCCGACGAAATCTCCCAGGAGGCGCT
Source organism: Methylocystis borbori (assembly GCF_036576025.1). NCBI lineage: Bacteria > Pseudomonadati > Pseudomonadota > Alphaproteobacteria > Hyphomicrobiales > Methylocystaceae > Methylocystis > Methylocystis borbori. Next base: position 20,179 of record NZ_JAZHYN010000046.1, read on the forward strand.
GATCGACGGCATTCACGCGACGATGGGCGACGACCACACCCGCGTCGTGCATGTGCGCGGCGATACGGAGGCGGTCTATGGCGAGGTCGTCGCGATAATGGACATGCTCGCGAAGAACGGCATCACCCATATCGCGATCATGACGCATTCGCGCAGCAAGACCGGGCCCGCGACGAAAGCGGCCGCGGGCCGCGCCGCGCCGGCTCCCGCTCCAGCGGCTACGGGGACGGCGAAATGACCGATCTCGCCCTCAGCCCCCAGCAGATGGCGCGCGAAGAGGCGCAGCCTCCCGCGGCTGGTCCGCCGCCGGTCAACCCGACATGGCTGCGTCCCGTCGCCATCGTCGCGATCATCGCGGCGCATGTCGCCGTCTTCGCCATATTGATGTACGCGCCGGCTCCGAAGGCGATCTCGCTCGATTCGATCAGCATGGATCTCGTGCCCGAAGGCGATTTCTTCGAGCAGGAGGAAGTCGCCGAAGCCGACGATACGCCGCCGCCCGAGACGGTGGAGGAGCCGGAATTCGCGGTGCCGCCGCCAGTCGTGATGTCGCCGGACGCCGTGCCGCTGCCGGTCCAGAAGGAAGACGTCGAAAAGGTCGAGAAGAAGCACGAGGAGCAACGCGAAATCCAGCGCGCCCAGCAACGGCAGGAGGCGCAGCAGCGCCGCCGCCTTGGCGCGCCGGAGGGCCATGCGCAGGGTTCGGGCGCCTCGCAGGCGACCTGCCTCGCGCATGTCGCGGCGGCCTTGCGCCGCCACACGCCGGGGGCGACGAGTCTTGGCTCCGGCCATGCGCATGTGACCTTCCACATCAATCCGGGGGGCGGCATCTCCAATGTTTCCGCTTCTGGATCGAGCCCGGCGCATGCGGCGCTGGCGCGGCGCATCGTGGCCTCCTCGCGCGGACCGGGCATATGCGGCGCGGCCTTTGTGAGCCAGCCTTTCTCCTTCCATTGACGCGAGCTGCGGCGGACGCTCGTCCGCCGCAGCTAAAAAGCCGCTCGCCCCTCTTCCAGTTGGAGGCCTGAAGATGTTCGCGCGCTTCTTCCTCGCGCTTCTGGCGGCCTCGGCCGCGCACGCCGCCTCTTTTTCTCAGCACGCTCTCGCCCAAACCGCGAAGCCGGTTCAGCAAACGACGCCGGCGGCGATGGCCCCCGCAACGGCTCCGGCGCCTGCGCCAAAGCCAGCTGCGGCGACGCCCGCCGCCGCCCTGTCCGAAAGCAAATTCTTGAGCGCGCTCTACAGCGCGATCGCCAAGCGCACGCCGCCCGCGAGCCCGGCGGGCGACGGCGAAGTGACGGCGAGCTTCCATGTCAATGCGCAAGGCAAAATCGACAAGGTGACGATCGACAAGACGACGAGCCCGGCTTTAGCCGAGGCGGTGAAGAAAATCCTGTCGAGCGTCGAAGCGCCGCCGCCGCCGGGCGGCTCGATGGATATAGGGCAAACGTTCAAGTTTCGCGCCGACTCCGGAAGATGAACCGGTTCGCGACTGGCCGGGCCATTCGGCCAGCGTTACGCGGCGCATGACGAGCGCAAAGCGAAGCGCTTTAAGGAGGGAAAGATGCGGCACATTTTTCGACTGGCCTCGAGTCTCGGCGCGCTAGCGATCGCCGGCGCGCTTTGCGTCGGCGCGCCGGCGCTGGCGCGCGACGACAAGCCCGACGCGGCGCATGAAGAAAAAACCGAGGCGAAGCCCGCTGAGAAGACGGAAGCGAAGCCCGCCGAAAAAGCCGACGCGAAGCGCGCCGAAAAGCCGACGGCGAAGGAGCGGGCCGATCGCGCCGCCTATCTGCGCAAACTCGGCCAGATCATCCGCGCGCGATCGCCGGGAAACACCAATCTGGGCGAGGGCTCGGCCGTCGTGCGTTTTCGCCTCGGCCCCTCGGGCGCGGCCGACAGCGTCAGCGTGCTTTCGGCGACGACGCCGCGTCACGGCCAGTTGGCGCGTTCGATCGTCTCCGGCCTGCGCGCGCCGCCGCCGCCGGGCGGCTCTTATGACGGCGTGCAGAGTTTCAGATTTCACTAGAGCGCTTGCGAAGCGAGCTAACGCGGCGGCGCTTCGCCGGGGCGCCGACGAGAAGAGGAGAGAAGGATGAAGCGTATCGCCCTCGCCCTGCTGGCGGCCTCCTTCGCCGGCGCCGCCAATGCGCAACAAGCCGCGCCGCCGGCCGACGCCGACAGGGGCGCGTCGGCGACGCACGCCGCGATGGGCCATCAGCATCCGGCGCCCGCCTGCGCCGAGGCGAAAGTCGCTTGCGCGGCGACCGCCGTCCCCGCCTTCGACAAGAACGGGCTGCTTTGGGTCGCTTTCTCCGTCGGCAAGAATGTCTATGTCGCGTCCTCGGCCGATAATGGCAAAAGCTTCTCCGCGCCGACGACCATCGCCACGGTCGCCGAGGGCGTCGTCGACGCCCATGGCGACGCGCGGCCCAAGATCGTCGCGCTCGACGACGGAACGCTGCTCGCGAGCTATACGACGCGGCCGGACAAGCAGATGATCGGCACGATCTTTACGGCGCGCTCGACCGACGGCGGCAAAAGGTTTTCCGCGCCGCAGCCGCTGCTCAACGAAGGCGGGCAGCGTTTCGAGAGTTTCGTCGTCAACCGCAAGGGCCGCATCTACGCCGCCTGGCTCGACAAGACCCATGCGTTGAAAGCAAAGGCGGAAGGCAAGGAATTCGCCGGCAGCGGCGTCGCCTTCGGCTGGTCGGACGACGGCGGCGCGAGTTTCAAGGGCAAGTCGATCCTTCTCGATCACGCCTGCGAATGCTGTCGCACTGCGGCGGCGCTCGACAAGGACGGAACGGCGGTCTTCGCCTGGCGCCAGATACTCGACGACGGCGTGCGCGACCATATGGTCGCGAAGCTTTCCGCCGACGGCGCGCGCATCGCGACGACGCGCGTCTCCGACGACGATTGGGCGATCAACTCTTGCCCGCATCACGGGCCTTCGCTCGCCATCGACGCGAGCGGCGGCTGGCATATCGTCTGGTTCACCAAGGGCAAGAAGCGGCAGGGGCTCTTCTACGCGCGCAGCCTCGATGGCGGCAAAAGCTTCTCGGAGCCGGAAAAAATCGGCGACGACGAACGCGCGCCGAGCCACCCCGCCGTGCTTGCGGCGAAGGGCCGGCTCTATCGCGTCTGGAAGGAGTTCGACGGAACGACGACGACGATCGCGATGCAGATGTCGCGCGACAGCGGCAAGAGCTGGAGCGCGCCGCGCGTCATCGCGCAGACGGCGGACGCCTCCGACCATCCCGAACTCATCGCGCATAAGGGCGCGGCTTATCTTTCCTGGCTCACGAATCAGGAAGGTTATCGGCTGTCGCCGCTGCCGCGCGACGAAAAGAGCGCCGCCGCGCTGCGGTGACGCGACTGTCAGTTGGATTTCGCCCGATGCGCCTTGCCGCTCTCATCTTCGCCATCGCGCTTGCGGCGAGCAATGCTTATGCGCTCGACTTCAAGCCTTACGCGCGCGGCGCCTTCGCGGCGCTCACGAAGGCGCATGCCGGCAGGCCGCTCATCGTGCATTTCTGGTCCGTGACCTGCCCGCCCTGCCTCGCCGAACTGCCGCAATGGGCGAAGATCGTCGCCGAGAAAAAGGGAATCGACGTCGTCTTCGTCAATACGGATAGCGAGGAGGATCGCGCGCGCGCGCAGGCGCGCCTCGAAAAGGCGGGACTCGCCGGCGCGACGCATTACGGCTTTTCCGACGATTTCGTCGAGAAGCTCTATTTCGAAGCGGATAAAAGCTGGCGCGGCGAAATGCCCTTCACCGCGCTCATCGCGCCGGACGGCGGCCTGGTGACGGTGACGGGCGCGGTGGACGATCCCTTAATCGCGCAATGGCTCGAAAAACGCGGCGCCAAATAAATTATCGCTTATCCGGCTTCAACTCTTGCACCGAGCGATCAGATAATTTGCGAACGCGCTGCAGCTCACCAGCATGAAGCGCGCATCCGCATCGTCGATGTTCGTTTCGTCGATCAGTGCATGGCGGATTCCGCCTTCGTCGCTTGTGTAGCCATAAAGTTTGCGGACGCCTTCCTTGAAGGCTCCATGAATCGGATGAGTTTCAGAAATTTTCTTCAGCGCTTCATCGAGCGTCGCTCTCTCGAGACCTGTTATGATTTTTGCAGCGGACTCAACAGCAGAAATCGACTCCTTGATGCTATTTCGATAATCAGGCTGCGGCTTTTTTCCCAATAACTCAAGTGCTGACCGGATGTGAGTCGCCACTGGAGAAAAGCGATCCGTCTGCGACATTGCCTGTTCTAATTGGGCAATTTCCTGAACATTCGTTACCGGTACAAAAGTTCCCGAAATAAGCCGGTAAGCCGATATTTCTCTTTCAAGAATATAATTTATGTCCTTATGGAATTTTTCCTTATCTACTTCTACATAAAGTGAAAGAAATTCGATAGCTTCATATACTCGAAACCAATCTCCTTTTTTGAAAAAATTTAACTGTCTTGAGATAAAATCTCCTATCTCATAAGGAAGTTCGTCGACTGGCAATTTGTAAAAATTCTCATATATACTAAGAGCGATTGGATACAGAGAGGACGTTTTAAGTGGGTCAAAAAGATGAAGATGTGTGAAGAAATACAAACGACAAACATTCCACAATGAGTTCCGAAGCTCTTGATCCATGTCATGGCTTTGAATGGCTTTCGGTTGGCGAACCCCTATACGTTCAGAAAACGAAGCCATTTTCCTGTTTCCGTTTGTGATATTAGTTGCCAATTATCCTCAGAATGCTGTTCGCTCTTATCTCGTCGCGCCGGGCTTCCAGAGCACGTCGCCTTTCTCGCGATTGACGTAGCGCGAGGCGACGAAGAGAAAATCCGACAGGCGATTGACGTAGGCGAGCGCGGTCGGCTCCAAATGCTCGCCTTCCGTCGCGGCGAGCGTCACCATCACGCGCTCGGCGCGCCGGCTGATCGTGCGCGCAAGATGGAGATAAGCGGCCGCCGGCGTTCCGCCCGGCAAGACGAAAGAGCGCAGCGGCGAAAGATCGGCGTTGAGCGCATCGATCTCTTTTTCCAGCCGCTCCACCTGCGCCTGCGTCACGACGAGCCGCGTCGCCGGATCGACCTGCGTTCCGGGCGCGAGCGGCGTCGCCAGCTCCGCGCCAAGATCGAAAAGATCGTTCTGGATGCGCTCCAGCATGGCGTCGAGCGCCGCGTCGCGCGCGTCGATCGCGAGACGCGCGACGCCGATCGCGGCGTTGGTCTCGTCGATCGCGCCATAGGCCTCGACGCGAATGTCGTCCTTGGGCCGGCGCGCGCCGTCGGCGAGCGAGGTCGCGCCCTTGTCGCCGCCGCGCGTATAGATTTTGTCGAGTTTCACCATCTACCAGCGACCTCGCGCATAGAGCACGCCGAGAACGATGATGAGCGCGATCAGCTGCAGGCCGACGCGCCAGCGCATGAGCCGCTGCGCGCGCGCCGGCGCGCCCTGGCCGCCGCGAAACATATTGACGAAGCCCGCCAGGACGACGAGCGCCACGACGGCCACGGCGACGGCTACCAGCACATTCGACCAACTCGCCATTCAGCGCGCCTCCGCTTTGATGAGTCTTGGGCTGTAGAGAAGCGCGCGGCGCGCCGCAAGACGTTTATCGCCGCAGGAGCCGTTGCAGATAGTCGAGCTCCTCCTGCGGCCGCTCCGGCTGGCCGAGGCGGCGGCGCAATTCCTCCTGCACGCGATGGGCGCGCTGGGCGGGCGGCAGGCCGAGCGGATCATATTTGCTGAAGGCGTCGGGACGGTCGCCGTCGCCGGTGGCGCGGCCGAGAGGATCGCGGCCCCTGCCCTTGCGGCCGCGCGGGCGTTGGCCGGGATTGCCGCTTTCGTCGTCGGCGGCCTCGTCGCCCTGGCCGCGCATCTGCTGGGCGAGCTTGTCCGCCCCCTTGC
>NZ_JAZHYN010000047.1:0-25554 GCF_036576025.1 Methylocystis borbori
AAGGCCGCGCCGCGCGGCGCGCCTCAGCATCCCCGTCGCGAGGGACAGCGCCCTAACGGGGGGCAACGCCCCGGCGCGCCGTTCAACGGCCAGAAGCGGCGCGCGAATGGCGGCGGCGGCCGCCAACAGGCGAGCCGTCCGCACGGATAAGTCTATAGTCATGGCCGCTTCGAATCGGAGGCGGCCATGATCTACGATCTCCTCATTGTCGGCGGCGGGATCAACGGCTGCGCCATCGCGCGCGACGCCGCCGGACGCGGATTATCCGTCAGGCTCGTGGAGCAGGGCGATCTCGCGCAAGGCACGTCCTCCGCCTCGACCAAGCTGATCCACGGCGGTCTGCGCTATCTCGAACTTTACCAATTCCGCCTTGTGCATGAGGCGCTCGCCGAGCGCGAATTGCTGCTCGCGGCGGCGCCCCACATCATCTGGCCATTAAAATTCGTGCTGCCCTATGAGAAGGGACTGCGGCCGGTCTGGATGCTGCGGCTCGGACTCTTTCTTTACGACCATCTCGCGCGGCGCAAACGGCTCGAGGGCTCGCATATGGCGAACCTCAAAGGCGATGCGCTGGGCGCGCCGCTGCGGGACGCCTATTCCGTCGGCTTCACTTACGCCGATTGCTGGGTCGACGACGCCCGGCTCGTCGTTCTCAACGCGATGGACTCGGCCGAGCGCGGCGCGACGATCAGCGTCGGCGCGCGTCTTGCGCATGCCGAGCGGCGTGGCGAGCATTGGCGCGCGGCGCTCGCGGATGGCGAGACGATTCAAACGCGCGCGCTGGTCAACGCCGCGGGGCCCTGGGTGTCGCAGGTGATCGAAGACGCGCTGCATATCGCTTCGCGCAAGCATGTGAGATTGGTGAAGGGCTCGCATCTCGTCTTGCGCAAGCTCTATGACGGGCCGCAGGCTTATATTCTGCAAAATCCCGACGGCCGCATCGTCTTCGCCATTCCCTATGAGCAGGGCTTCACGCTGATCGGCACAACCGACGTTGCTTACGACGGCGCGCCTGGACCTGTCGCGATCAGCGAGGAGGAGACGGATTATCTCCTCGCTTCGCTCAATCATTTTCTGCGCCGGCCGGCGACGCGGGGCGACATCATCTGGAGCTACGCCGGCCTGCGGCCGCTTTATGATGATGGTTCGCTGAAAGCTTCAGTCGTGACGCGCGACTACGCCTTCGATCTCGACGCGCCGGAGGGCGCGGCGCCGTCGCTCTCGATTTTCGGCGGCAAGATCACGACGGCGCGCCGTCTCGCCGAACATGCGCTCGACGAACTCGCGCGTTTTCTTCCGGCGCATGGCGCGGCGTGGACGGCGGGCGCTGTTTTTCCCGGCGGCGATATGGGCGAAAGTTTTTCGGGCTTTCTCGCGGCGCTCAAGCGCGAGAAGCCGTTTCTGGGCGACGAACTGGCTCTGCGGCTCGCGCGCGCCTATGGAATGCGGGTCTTCGATATAGTGAAAGACGCGCGGACGCTCGGCGATCTTGGCCGCGACTTCGGCTGCGGCTTGAGCGAGGCGGAGGTCGCCTATCTTCGCGAGAAGGAATGGGCGCGCGCGGCCGACGATATTCTTTGGCGCCGCTCGAAGCTTGGACTTCATATGAGCGCCGCGCAGCAAGAGGCGCTGCGCGAGTTCATCGGCGCCTGACGGTTTCTCGCGCGTCATGGCCGCGCTTGTCGCGGCCATCCACGAAATTATTCCGCAACATCCTGGCGTGGATGGCCGGCGCAAGGCCGGCCATGACGCAATGGGATGGTCGTCGCGCGACCCCTGCGGAGCGGAGCAATCACTATTCCCCGAGCGCCGCCTGCGCCTCATTCACCGAGCCGGCGCCTTCGCACACGCTTCTCGCGAGACCGGGCGCGGCGACCGCGACATTGTCGATGAAGAAGCGCGCGAGCGCGGCGTAGCGCGCGGCCTTGGCGTCGCCTTCGGCGCTTGCGCGCCGCGCGCCTTTCATGAGCAGCGTCGCGCCGCGCGCGAGCGCGAAGAGGCGCAGATAGGGCGTCGCGCCGGCAAGCGCCGCGGCGGGTTCGGCGCGGATGAGATAATCGCTCGCCAGCGCCAGCGCCTCGACAGCGTCGCCAAGCGCCGCTTGCGAAGAATCGGCCTCGCGCGCGATGGCGCGCATGTCCTCCATCTCGCGCTTCAAGGCCGCGCCGTCCGTCGCGCGGAGCTTGCGCGTCACGAGGTCGATCGCTTGAATGCCGTTCGTGCCTTCATAGATCGCGCAGATTCGCGCATCGCGCAGGAGTTGGGCCACGCCGGTCTCCTCGATATAGCCCATGCCGCCGAAAACCTGCACGGCGAGCGAGGTCGCTTCATTGGCGATATCGGATGAAAAGGCCTTGGCGACGGGCGTGAGCAGGCCCGCGCGCTCCTGCGCCGCGCCGTCGCCGTCGCGCTTCGCGCGGTCGATCGCCGCCGCGGTCTCAAAGCAAATGGCGCGCGCGGCGGCCGTAAAGCTCGCCATTGTGAGCAGCATGCGCGCGACGTCGGGATGCTCGACGATCGCGCTCGTCTCGCCGGCGCCCGGCGCGCGTCCCTGCTTGCGCTCGCGCGCATAGGCGAGCGCCGCCTGCGTCGCGCGCTCGGCGAGCGCCACGCCCTGCAGGCCCACGGCGAGACGGGCGTTGTTCATCATGGTGAACATGCAGGCGAGGCCTTTATTCTCTTCGCCGACGAGATAAGCGACGGCGCCGCCCTCATCCCCATAGATCATGGTGCAGGTGGGCGAACCATGGATTCCGAGCTTATGTTCGATGCCGCCGCAGCGCAGGTCGTTGCGCCGCGTGAAGGCGCCTGTTTCGTCGGGAAGGAATTTGGGAGCGAGAAAAAGCGAAATGCCGCGCGTGCCGGCGGGCGCGTCGGGAAGACGCGCAAGGGCGAGATGCAGGATGTTGGGCGCGAGGTCGTGCTCGCCATAAGTGATGAAAATCTTCTGGCCGAAAAGACGATAGGATCCGTCGGCGGCGCGTTCGGCGCGCATGCGCATGAGCCCGAGGTCGGAGCCAGCGCCGGGCTCCGTCAGATTCATCGTGGCGGTCCATTCGCCGCTGACGATCTTGTGCAGATAGGCTTCCTTCAGTTCCTCGCTCGCATGCGCCTCGATCGCCTCGATCGCGCCATGGCCGAGCAGCGGGCACAGCGCGAAAGCCATATTGGCGGCGTTCCAGATTTCCGTGCAGCCGGCGTTGAGCAGCGCGGGGAGATCAGGACCGCCGTAATCCTGGGCGGCGGCGATGGCGTTCCAGCCGCCTTCCTTCCATTGCGCATAGGCTTCGCGCCAGCCGGGCGGCGTCGTCACGGCACCATTGGCGTAGGCCGCGCCGACGCTGTCGCCGATCTTGTCGAGCGGCAGTAGAGATCCTTCGGCGAATTTCGCGGCTTCGGTCAGCGTCTGCTCGGCGACGCCCTCGGCGAGGTCGGCATATATCCCGCCCGGCTTGATCGCGCCGTCGCCCGCCGCGAGGCGAAGCGCGAAGAGAATGTCGTCGAGCGGCGCGCGATAAGTCATTCCGTTTTCCCCGATGCGATTCGCAGGCGGGAATTTAGCAAGCCGCGGCTTGCGCCGGGCGATGGGACCGCTAAAATCCCCGCCTAATCCGTTCAGTCCGTCCGAGGGCCTATGCCGCTTTACGCCTATCGCTGCAATGATTGCGCGCATGAATTCGAGACTCTGTCGCGTTTCGACGAAACGCCCGCCTGTCCGGGTTGCGGCGGCGCCCATGTCGAGCGCCAATTGTCGCTGATCGCCCGGCCGGCTCCCGGCGGCGAGACGGCGGAAAGCTGCGGCGCCATGTCGGGCGGGACGCCCTGTGCGAGCTGTCCGGCGCTTGCGGGCCAGATGTGACCTCGGCGGCCGCCCTTTTAGGCGCGCGCCGCATCGTCATTCCCGCCAACGGGCTTGAATTCGAGGCGTTTGAAGCCGGCGAAGGCGGCCGGCTGGCCTTGCTGCTGCATGGCTTTCCCCAGCACGCCGTCATGTGGCGTCATCTTATGGCTCCGCTGGCCGCCGCCGGCTATCGCGTCCTCGCGGTCAATCAGCGCGGCTATGGCGGGACGAGCCGTCCGAAGGAGAGAGAAGCCTATTCGCTCGACGCGCTCGCGGGCGATGTGGCGGCGCTGATCGACGCCGTTAATCCGACTTCCGTCGCGCTCATCGGCCATGACTGGGGCGGCTTGATCGCCTGGGTCATCGCGATTCGCAAGCTTGCGCGGCTCGACCGCCTCGTCGCGCTCAATATTCCCCATCCCCTGTGCTATCGCCGCGCGCTGGAGCAGGAATGGCGGCAAAAGTTCAAATCCGCCTATGCGGGTTTTTTCCAGCTTCCCTTTCTGCCCGACTGGCTGCTTTCGGCCGGGGGCGGGGCAGGCGCCGCCTGGCTGATGCGCCGCGCCGCCGGCCGCGCCGAGGTTTTTTCCGAGGAGATAATGGCGATTTACCGCGCCAACGCCGCCGCGCCCGGCGCCGCGACGGCCATGCTCAACTGGTATCGCGCCGCCGGCCGCGACATTCTCGCCGCCGAGAATCTCGACGCAACGATCGAGACGCCGACGCTAGTCATCTGGGGCGCGGACGACGTCGCCCTCGGCGAATCCTGCCTGAAGGGCGCTGAACGCTATGCGGGCAATCTGCGCATCGAGCTTTTGCCCGGCGTCTCGCATTGGACGCCCGAGGACGCGCCGGCTCGGGTCAATGAGCTCATTTTGCGCTTTCTGTGAACGGCTCGTGGCGAAAGCCGGCAAAAAGGCGCGGCCAGGCGCTATCAGCAGTTGACTTGGGGCGCAGGCGTGAGAATCTCTCCCGAGGTCCCGGGCCTCGCGCCCGGCGGTCGTTGTCGCGCGCCTTTTTGCGTCCCCCGACCGATTTTTGGCCATGAGAAGGAGATGATCCATTCGCCGTCCAATGAAGAGCATTGCGGCCCCCCAGAAGGAAGGGCCGCGCATCAATCGGGAAATTCGCGCGCGAGAAGTGCAGCTAATCGATTCCGAAGGGAAAAATCACGGCGTCGTCCAATTGCCGGACGCGCTGGCTCTGGCCGAAGGGGCGGGGCTCGATCTCGTGGAGATCGCGCCTAATTCTACGCCGCCGGTCTGCAAAATACTCGATTACGGGCGTTTCCGCTTCGCCGAGCAAAAGAAGGCGGCCGAAGCGCGCAAAAAGCAGAAAATCGTCGAGGTCAAGGAAATCAAGCTTCGGCCCGGCATCGACGAACATGATTACGACGTGAAGATGAAAGCGGTGCGCCGTTTTTTCGAGGAGGGCGACAAGGTCAAGGTCACCTTGCGCTTCCGCGGCCGCGAAATCGCTCACCAGGACATCGGCTATCGACTGCTGTCGCGCGTCAAGGCGGAGACGGCGACCATGGCCAAGGTCGAACTCGAACCGTCCATGGAAGGACGGCAGATGGTGATGGTGCTGGCGCCGCGCTAAAAGGGGGCGCGCCGGGCCGAGGGCTTGGCAGGGAGATGAATGTCGCCATGTCGGGATCTCGGTCATGCGTTCTGGCTTTGCGTCGCGCCGACGTTCTCATAGGCGTGTGGCTGGGCGTGTGGTTGGGGGCGTGGCTGATTGCGGCGGGCGCCGCGCCCGCGCTGGCCCAGCTCGTACTGCCCGGCGCTGTGGCGCCGACGCCGGAAGGGACGGTCGCCACGGGCCAAAAGAAGAAAAGCGTCGGCGGCGAGATGGGCGCGGCGGCGGGGCCGGCGATCATGCCGAAGGCGCCCACCGAAGACACGATCATCGGCAAGACGCTGAAGCGCGACGGCGAAAACGGCGCGATCGAATTTTCGCGCAACGGGTCCGAATTGCAGGTCGCGAAACTGACGCTCGCGGGCGACAATCTGAAGCGCTCGGGCGAAGCCTGCCGAGTGGAGGCGCCCGGCGCGCCGCTGAAGCTGACGCCGCGCGACAGCGACACAGGGCTTCGCCGCTACCAGATCAGCTTTCCCGCTTGCGCCTTCACCTTCGATATTCTGGACGGCGCCATTATCGTCACCAATGAAGGCAAGGTCTGCGAGTTCAAGGAAGCGGGCTGCCGCGTCGATCCCGAGGGCCTCTGGGGCATGGGCGCCGACGAATTCGATCCCAAGAAGAGCGAGGAAATGCTCGGCGCGCGCGCGCGCGTCGAAAAAGCGGTGCGCGGCAATTTTCGCGAGCTTTACGAGCGCCTCAAGAAGGAAAAAGCGGAAAAGGCGATCCGCAATTTCATCGTGAAGGAGCAGGCGGGATTCTCCTCCTGGCGCGAGGAAATATGCCGTTCCTACGCGCGGGAGTCGGATTTCGGCTATTGCGCGCTGCGTCTCACCGAAGCGCGCGCCATCGCGCTCGGCGCCCAGCTCGCGAAGGGCGTCAAACTGCCGGCGGGCGTCGCCGAAGAAGCTGCGGCCGAGGAGAAGGCGAAAGACGCGAAGAAATAAAGGGCGCGCCGCGCGGGATCACCGTCGTTGTGCGAGCCAAATAGTGTGACGGCCGCAGGTCGGATCCTCGACCATATGCGCTACGACCTCGAAACCGTTGGCGCGCAGCAGCGCTTCATATTCGTCGCGCGCAAGACTTGCATGATAGAGCAACTCGCCTGCAAATTCGCCGATCGCCTCGCCATGCGCGGGTCCGCTCGTGAACATCAGCGCGGCGCCCGGCGCGGCGTGAGCGCGAAAGATCGGAAACATCCGGCGCTGATCGTCGAACCCAAGGTGAAAGAAACTGTCCCAGGCGATGATGCCGTCGAAGCGGCGCTCCAGCGAGAGCTCGCGCATATCGGCGACGCGCCAGTCGCTTTGAGGAAAGCTCTCCCGGCATAGCGCGATCATTTCCGGCGCCGAATCGACCCCCGTCGCCTCGCATCCTTTTTCGATCAGATAGCGGGCGATGGGCTTGCCCGAACCGCAGCCGAGATCGAGCACGTTTGGGCGCGGCGGCAGCAATTCTTTGAATCGGTCGAGCCACTCGGCTTCAACCAGCCGGTCGCCTCGGCGCTGCGCCCATATATGGGCATGGCGCCGATAAAGCCCGATGATGCGCTCGGCTCCCTTCGTCATGAATTCGCTCTTCGCCGAAAGGCTTCAGGCGACTCTATCCCTTCCGCATCAGCATGCCGCGCGCCGGATCGTAAGCGAAGACCGCCGCGATGAGAAAGACGCTCGTATAGGCGCAGACGATCGCGAGCGAGACCCACTCGATCTTTTCATAAAAAGCGAAGCGGATCAGCTCCACGGCATGGGTGAAGGGATTGACGGCGCAGACATAATAGAGCCAGGGACTCGACTCCTTCACGCGCCAGAGCGGATAGAGCGCCGACGAAGCGAAGAACATCGGAAAGATGACGAAATTCATCACGCCGGCGAAATTCTCGAGCTGCTTGATGAGCGAAGAGAGCAGCATGCCGAGCGCGCCGAGCATCAGGCCGGCGAGGGCGAGCGCGGGCAAGACGGTCAGATAGCCCCATGTCGTCGGCGGCTCGATCTCCCAAAAATAAGCGATCAGCAGAAAAGCGTAGACCTGCAGGATCGAGACGGCGACGCCGGCGAAAAGCTTGGCGCCGAGGAGAAACCAGCGCGGAAAAGGCGAGACCAGCAGTATGCGCATATTGCCCATCTCGCGGTCGTAGACCATGGAGAGCGACGACTGCATGCCGTTGAAGAGCTGGATCATCGCCATGAGGCCCGGCGCGATATAGACTTCGTAGAGCACATAGGTCTCGTAAGGCGGGATGATCGAAACGCCCAGCACCTGACGAAATCCCGCCGCGAAGATGAAGAGCCAGACGAGCGGGCGTACCAGCGCCGAGATGAAACGCTCGCGCTGATGCAGGAAGCGCAGGCCCTCGCGCCAGACGACGCCCCAGAGGCAGACGGCGTATTGACGCAATGTGAAGCCATCCGGCGCGGTCGCGTCGCTCATGCCGAAAGCTTCTCCTCGCCGGCGCCGGTCAGGCGCGCGAAAGCCTCGCCGATGTTCTTTGCGCGTTGCGCCGCGACAATGTCGGCGGCGCGTCCCGTCGCCAGCACCTTGCCCTGATGCAGGATGACGACCTGATTATCGTCTTCGATCTCGTCGATGAGATGAGTCGCCCATAGCACGCCGAGATTCTCATTGCGCGCCAGATCGCGAACGAGCGCGAGAATGTCGGCGCGCGCCTTGATGTCGAGCCCGACCGTCGGCTCGTCGAGGAGCAGGAGGCGGGGCCCATGCAGCAACGCGCGGGCGATCTCGACGCGGCGCATCTGCCCGCCGGAGAGGGCGCGCGCTTTGTCGTCGGCGCGCTCCAAAAGGCCGGCGCGCTCTAGCGCGGCGCGCCCGAGGCGGCGCGCTTCCAGCGGGCCGATCCCATGCAGCGCCGCGTGATAGACGAGGTTCTGCATCAGGCTGAGCTCCAGATCGAGCGTGCGCGCCTGAAATACGACGCCCAGCCGGCGCAGCGCCGCGCCCGGCGCGCGCATGACATTACGGCCAAAGACGTCGATTTCTCCCTGACGCGCCGCGTAAAGGCGCGTGATAAGCGAGAAGAGCGTGCTCTTGCCAGCGCCGTTGAGGCCAAGAAGCACGGCGAAGCTTCCCGGCGCGACGGAGAAGCTCACATCGTCAAGCGCCTTACGCGATCCGTAAGAGTGGCTGAGGCCTGAAATCGCGAGCGCTTGCGTCATTGCGGCGCGACCACGACGCCCCAGGGAAAGGCGCCGACGGGAATGGATTTCAGCACCTTGAGGCTCGCGACATCGATCACCGAAACATCGTTCGAGACGCCATTGGCGGCGAGCAGATATTTTTCGTCTGGCGTAAAAGCGAGGTGCCAGACGCGCTGGCCGACGAGCAGATATTTCTCGATCTTCTTCGTCTCGGCGTCGATGACCGCGATACGATTGGCCGGCCCCAGCGCCACGAAGGCGCGTTTTCCGTCGCGCGTAATCGCCATGCCGACCGGCTGGATGGCCTCCTTCGACATGGCCGGGACCTCGAAGCTGATCTTCTGCTTCAATTCGCGCTTCTGCGGATCGATGACGGCGACCGTGCCGCCGACTTCCGAAGAGACCCAGAGTTCGGAGCCGTCCTTCTTGAATTCGGCGAAGCGCGGCCGCGCGTCGACGAGAATATTGGCGACGATCTCTTTCGTTCCAGTGTCGATGAGATGCGCCATATTCGTCGTCTCCGACGTATTGACGAGCAGCTTGCCATCGGGACTGATCGCCATGCCCTCGGGCTCGACGCCGACGGGAATATCGCCGATCTGCTCCTTGCGCTTCACGTCGATGAGCGTGACGAGATTGTCGTTCTCGTTGGAGACATAAATGATGTCGCCGTTCGGGCTCAGCGCCAAAAGCTCGGGGTCGGGGCCGGAGGGAAGTTTGCCGATGATCTTCAACGTCTTCGTGTCGAGCACCTGAATGGCGTCGTCGTCGCCGGCGCAGATGTAGAGTTCCGATCCGTCCTTGTTGAGTTCGATGCCGCGCGGGCGCCGACCGACTTTCACCGTCGCGATCGCTTCGAGTTTTTCCGTGTCGATGACGGTGATCGAATTGCCCTTCTCATTGCTGACATAGGCCTTGTAGGCGTGGGCGGGCGTCAAGGAGAGCGTCGCGTAGAGGAAAGCAGACACAGCCATGCTGATCGCGTAAGGCGCGTCATGCCCGCGCCTGTCGCGGGCATCCACATCGTTGAAACTCACGCGTGGATGGCCGGGACAAGCCCGGCCATGACGGCGGAAACGCGAGCGAATCGGAAGAGCGTTCATCATTTCAACCTGCATTTCGTTTCCGGCCGGTCGACGCCAAGCGTGTCGAGCTCCGTCGCCTGATGGAGAAAGCCTTCCTGCGGCGAGACGGAGACGACCATGCGTCCGTCGGAGAGGAGGATCGGCTGGCGCAATTGCTGGTTCCACGGGCGCAGCGTAAGCGCCACGCCCTTGAAGGCGGCGATGGAGAAATCCTTGCCGAGCATATAGCGGCGCAGCGTTTCCGCGTCATTGGAGGCGGCGCGCGTCGCGGCTTCGCCGATCATCCGCATCGCGAGCCAGGCGCCATTGTCGCGTGCGTTCATCGGGCGGCGGAAAGCCTGGATGAAGCGGTTCTGCAATTGATGCGCCCCCCATTGCTCATGCGCGGCGTCCCAGCTTGTCGGCCTCAATCCGCCGGATCCGCCAACCGGCCGCGGGTCCCAGGTGCGATAGGGAAGATAGCCGCCAAAAACCTCGCTTTCGTCCGCCGCGATCAGCGCGTCATAGGCGGGCGCGTTCTGGGTGAAGAGCGGCATCTGGCGTTGCGTCTGCACCGAGCCTGAATCGCTGCGCCGGCCGCCGTCCGTATCTTCATAAACGCGCTCTTCGACGATTTTCGCGCCGAATTTCCTCGCGCTGTTGCGGAAAGCCTGCGCCAGCAATTCGTCCTTTGGGTGCGAACCCTTGATCAAGAGCCAGCGGCGCCATTGCTTCCAGACGAGATATTGCGCCAGCCCATCGGCGAGCATCGAGCGCGTCGGCACGACATGAAGGACATTGGCGCGGCAGTCTTCTTCGCGAAGCCGGTCGTCCGCAGCGGAAATATTGAAGAGCAGCGCGCCCTTCGCCCTGGCGCGATCGGCGACCGCAAGCAAACGCTCGGGCGCAAGATCGGCGATGATGAGGAGCGCGCCTTTCTCGGCGAGCGCGTCGAGCGCGGCGCCCGCGTCGTCGCCGTCTTCGAGCTTCGCATCAATCGCTTCGAAGGATTGATTGGTGAATTTGCCGGTGGTGTTATTGTCGGCGGCCCCGAGCAGCGCGCCCGCGAGCGCGTCGTCCGCCGCAGGAATGTCGAGTATCGAAAGCGTCTCGCGCGAATGCGCCTCGCGCAGCACGCCGACCTTCACATTGAGCGTTTCGGCCGCGACGGGCAAAGCGGCGAGCGCGAAACAAAAGGCGGCGATGAGGCTTTTCATGCCGCCTAAATGGCGGCTTTGGCGCGCGGGATCAAGTCGCCGCCCCGCGCGCCGGCGGCTTTCACTGCGTCGCGCGGAGCAGCGCTTTGCCCTTCTTGGATTTGATTTCTTTCTCGTCGAGCGTCCCGTCATTGTCAGGATCGGCTTCTTTGAACAGGCCGGTGACATAGACCAGATATTCGTCCTTGGAGAGCGTGCCGCTCTTGTCGGGATCGGCCGCGGCGAAATCCTTCTTCGAAATATGTTTGCCGACTTCCTTCTGGTCGAGCGTGCCGTCGCTGTCCGTTTCGAGAACCACAAACAGCGCCTCCGCGGACTTGTTGATCTCGTTGAGATCGACCGTCCCGTCGTTATCCTTATCGAGCGTGGCGATGGGCGAGGCCTGCTTGGCCAGCGCGGGAGCGGCCGGAGCCGCGATCAGGCATGCCGCCGCGAGCCCGCCGAGAAGAAACAGCTTATTCATATCAGCCTCCTAGGTCAGCCGGGAAAAATCTCCCGAATCATAGGAGGCAATTGGCGAAATATCCAGAGGTTCGCCGGCGACAAAAAGGCGGCCCTGCGGGACTGCCCGTTTGTCGAAAGGCCATATGACGAGAGCGTCGCTTAAAAGAGGTTCGACCCCCAATTGAAGTGATAGTTGACGCCCGCGCGAACGATGACGCCGTCGAAGACGACCTTTGTCACAGGGGCGTTGGCCCAGAGGAGGCCGCCCGGCGCGATGCGGTTGGCGCTCGACGCGCCTCTGGCGCAGGCGCCCGCCGAGGTATTTGTCGCTTGGCTCGAACATGTGGTCGCAAGCGGGGACGACATGAGATCGATGCTGCCGAGATTGTAATAAAGGCCTTCCGCCTTGGCGCTCCAATTGTCGGCGAACATCCATTCGACGCCGCCGCCCGCCGCCCAGCCGGCTTTGAAACCGGAATAGGAGGCTCCGCCAATCGCAGCGGGATTGGCGTAGTTCCACGCCAGCACGCCCAACTCGTTTTGGCGCTGGATGCTGGATGTGTTGAAGTGCATGGCGGATGCGTAGACGTCGCCATAAGCGAGACCGCCCGTGCCATACGCAAGAAGCGCGTCGGTGACCGCATAGCCGAGCCTGCCGCGGAAGGTGCCCATCCAGCGGTTTCCCGCGGAGATAACGCCGCCGCCGACGGATTGGCGGGTCAGCACGAGGCTCTCCAGTTCGTCGTCCTCTTCCTTGTCGATATATCCCGCATTTTCGACGAAGGCGCCGCTATAGGAGCCTTTGCCGCGGAAAAGCGTCCCCTGAAAATCCGCTTCGAGGCCGAGCACGACATTGGATTCGTCCTGATAGTTCCAGCCGACCTGGCCGCCGCCGATAAAGCCATTGCGGCTGACGTTGGCGTATCCGGAATTCGCTCCCGCGGCCGCGCCTGGCAGGAACAAGCTCCACCAGGTGGCGTTGTCGTCGGCCGGCTCCTCGGCGAGGATCTTCTCGTTCCAGAGCCCGGCGAAACGGTCGCCGAACCCGTTGGGGCTCACGCGGGCGCCGGTCTTTCCGCCCCAGCCGTAACCGGCGTTAAGGCCGGCATAGACGCCCGCCCATTTGCGCGGAGCCGGCGCATCGGCTGGTTGTCGCGCCGGCTCGTCGGACGCCAAAGCCATCCAACCGCTCTGCTCAGCGCCGAAATTCCATTTCATGCCGGCGTAAAAGGCCGTCGGCGGCCCGACCGAGACCATCTTTGGATTGTAGAAATTCGCAAAGTTGATGGCGTTGGTTTCGAAAAACGTGCCGAAGTTGCGCGACCGCGTATTCGTCACATTCTCGATGAGCGCATAGAGCTGCAGATAGGGCGTGAGATCATAGGAGGAGCGCAGATTCAGAAGGCCGTAAGGCGACAGCGTGCCGAACTGATTGGCCCAGTCGCCCGCGAGATAGGGACCGCTGGCGTAGATGAAGTCGCCGCCAACCTTCCACTTCGGCGTCATGGCGTAATCGACGCCTGTCTTGAAGCGGTGGCGCGCGATCGACGGCAGCGTGGCGCCTGGATTGACCAGAACGCCCGTCGATCCAACCGCCATGACCGCGGGGTTGTTCGGCGAGCCGAGAATGTTTTGCGAATTAAAGTAGGCGTCGGTCAGCGTGTAATTCACATAGGCCGACATGCGCTCGTCGGCGTAGCGCATGGAAAATTCCGCGCCCTGACGCACCGTGTTGCCGGCGTTGGTGAAGTAGCCGCGGCCGACGATCTGGCTTGGAATGCTCAGAATGTCGTCGAAGACGTTGGTGCGGAATATTCCGGCCGACCACTGAACCGTTCCGGGGAAGCGGCCGAGCGCGTCGGGGAGGGCTTCGGCGGGCCTGAAGCCGCCGCGCAGGCCCATGTCAATCGTATTCGACGTCACCTGCTTCAACGGCGGATCGGCCACCAGAAAGGCGTCGATCACGCAAGGACGGTTCGGGTCCGAGCAGCCGAGCTCCAGAGGCGTCGGCGCGCGGTTTGCGACTGAATAGCTGGCGAAAGCGGCGATTTGCGGCGTGATCTTGTAGGTCAGGCCGCCCATGGGATTGATGTGATCGAAGATATGGGTCGAGTTCAGCGCCGTGCCCATATTGTCGTACATCTGGACGCTGGCGCGGTTGAAGCGCAAGCCGCCAGTGACGGTGAGCTTGTCGGTCAGATCGAGCGCGTCCAGCGCATAGGCGCCGAGATAATAGTTCGAGACATTGAGGCTGACTGGCGCGATGCCGGCGGCCGGCTCGTTGGTAAAGTAGTTGATGCCGGTGACCGTGTAATCGGTGTTGATGATTCCGAGTTCCTGATTGGCCTTGAAGCCGGTGTATCCGTGTTCGAGGTTGACGCCGATGGTGAACTTGTTCGGGAAGCCGAGAATCCTGTCCGTGTTGTTGAGCTGCCCGGTGAAGCCGACGGTATTGATCTTCGTCCAGGTGCGGTCGATGGCGCCGAGCGCTGGACCCAGGACGAACTCATTTCCCGTATTGAAAAAATTCGGCACGCCTGTGGGTTGGTCGTCGCCCGTCGTGCAAAAGTCCTGTCCGCCCTCGCATTCGAACTCGGTCGTATTGCCGTCGACGCGCGCCTGATTATAGCCGCGATAATGAATGTCGCCGAGCAGCTTTGTCGTCGGGCTGAGGTCAAACTGTCCGTTGAGGTCGAACATCATGACCTGATTTTTGTAAGTCTGCGGTGTCGTGTA
This sequence comes from Methylocystis borbori, assembly GCF_036576025.1. Taxonomy (NCBI): domain Bacteria; kingdom Pseudomonadati; phylum Pseudomonadota; class Alphaproteobacteria; order Hyphomicrobiales; family Methylocystaceae; genus Methylocystis; species Methylocystis borbori. The sequence goes on from NZ_JAZHYN010000047.1 coordinate 14,099, forward strand.
GGTGGAGCTCTTGTCCCCCGCGACCAGCTCCACAGGCGCCGGGCCCGAGGCGCCGAAATGGTTCGAGCCGAGCGTCGCATTGGCGTGAATCTCGGCGCTCTCCGCGCGATAGCCGATGTCGCCGTAGAAGCGCTTGATCTGCGAGCCGGAAAAATAGCGATAGCCGGAATCGCCCGCCGCCTCGCCGGCTGCGTACATGGCGAAGTCGCCGATGCGGCGCCCATATTGGAACGCGCCCTGGCGGCGATTGAACGAGCCGCCGCGGATATCGAGTTCCGAGCCCTGCCAGGTGAAGCCGTTCTTCATGTCGAGAACGATGGCGCCGCCAATGGCGTTCAGGCCGTAGAGCGGGTTGCCGGTCTCGATCGCGACGCGGTCGATGGCGACGCTCGGGATCAGGTCCCAATTGACGGTGTCGCCCCACATTTCGTTGATGCGGACGCCGTTTTGGAACACGGCGAGGCCCTGCGGCACGCCGGCGTAAGGCGAAGCGACGAAGCCGCGATAATCGACCTCGGGAAAAGAAGGGTTGCCGCCGACGTCGTTGATCAGCACGCCCGGCGCCGTGCGTTGCAGCGCCTCGCCGAGGTCAAATTTGCGGGTGTTGGCGATTTCCTTGCTGTCGACGATGTGAACGGAGGCGGGCACCTCATAGGTCACGAGCGGCGAAACGAAAGGAGCGGGAGCGGAGTGCGCGACACCGGGCGCGGAGGGCGGCGCTCCGGCGACCGGGGGCGCGTGGCGAGGGGAAGAGCGTAGAGGCGTGGCGCCCACTTCGATCGTCGGCAATTGCTGTTGCGCGCGGGCCTCGCCGGCGGCGAGCGCGGCCCCGAGCGCGATAAGCGAGATATGTTTGGCGTAAGTCATGTGGCTTCCGAACCGGCGAATAGTCGAGTCGAAGTTTTATAAACCCGCGGGAGAGGCGTTGAAGCGGATGGATGCGCTTATCGGGCAATATTTCCCGGCTGTGGCCCATGCGCTACACTTCTGAAAAATAACGCAAAAAGTCGGATGTTGTCCCGCAGTCATCGGGAATATTTCCCGACATCGACGCCTAGTCTTGAGCTCTTCTGGGAGCAATTGGCAGGGACGCCGTGAGGCGCGCGCCGCCGCCCGTCTCATTGGCCAGCATCAATGTTCCGCCAAGCGCGCTGACGCGTTCGCTCATGCCGCGCAGGCCAAGCCCGCCGCCGCCTTCGGGGATTGCGGCGGGCGGAAAGCCCAGGCCCTTTCCATTGTCGCGCACGTCGATGCGCAAGACGTCCTTCACGCGTTCGGCGACGACCTCGACGCGATCTGCGTCCGAATGGCGAAAGGCGTTGGCCAGTCCTTCCTGGACGATGCGATAGGCGGTGAGCGCCGTTTCTTCCTTCACCTCGCCCGCGGCGCCGTCGAGCGAGAGGGAAATCGCGACGCGCGGATTTGTTTCGCGCCAGCCCTGCGCCAGGGCCTCAAGCGCGTCGGCGAGTCCCATTTCTTCGAGCGCCGCCGGGCGCAACCGGCCGAGGATGCGCCGGTTGACCTCCTGCAAGGCGGCGAGCTGGGCGTCGATGCGCGCGCAATCCTCGGCAAGTCGCGCCGGATCGACGCCGGGACTCGCGGCCTTTCGCGCCAAGGCGCCGACGCCCGCGCGCACCGTGAAGAGAAAAGGGCCGATCTCGTCATGCAGATCGCGGGCGATGTCGCGGCGTTCCTCGTCCTGCACATGGATCATGCGCTGCACGAGCCGATGGTTTTCGTCGTCGAGCCGCTGCAGCGTCGCCGCGAGAGCGTTGATGCGCTCGGCGATGACGACGAATTCCGGCGAGCCGCCGCCCGGCGCGCGGATGGAATGGTCGCCCCGCTCGAGACGCCGCAGCCCTTCCGCCAGCGTCGCGACGGGCTCCAGCGTCCGTGAGACGGCGAAAGAGACGAGCGCGAAAGCGGCGAGGGCGATCGCCGCGCCCCCGATCGCGAGCCCGACGATCTCCTGCCAAATCTCGGCGATCTCGTCGGCGGGATTGACGGCGATGTCGATCGCGCCGCGCGGGGTCTCGATCCGCGTGACGGCGGCCTTGGGCAGCGTCAGCGCAGAAAACCATCGCGGCGCGCGATTGTCCTGGCTTTGCGGCGTCGCCTCCTCGCCTTCGAGCGTGACCGCGACATGGCGCAGCCGCCGGGCGTCGGCCAGAAGCCGCCCGATTTCCGCTTGCGGATCGGGGGCGGTTTCAAGCCGCTTCAGCGTCGCTTCGACGAGGTCGCGCGCAAGTCGCGTGGCGCCGTCGGCCTCCGCCCGCACGCGCGCGCCGGCGTGGAGAACGAGCAGGCCGACGCCAAGCGCGAGGCCCAGCGCCAGCACGGCGCCGAGCAGCAGCGACAGCCGCATGCGCAGCGAAAGACGTCGAAACATCGGGCTTTCTCTCAAAGAGCGGGCGACTTTACGAAAGCCCGCGAAGCGGTCAATGTTTTCGCGTTCTCACAATCGCGGGGCGCTCTCGTCCCGAAGGAAGCGGAAATCAATCTCCCGAAGCGTCGGGGTTCTCGGAGCGAAAATCGAATATGCGCGTTCTCATCGTCGACGACCATCCCATCATCGTCTCCGGCTGCGCGGCCATGCTCGCGAGCGAAGGCGATATCGAGGTCGTCGACGCGCGCGACGCGGAAACGGGCCTCGCCGCCTTTATCGCGCATCGCCCAGACGTGATGGTCGTCGACATCGGCCTGCCGGGGGTCTCTGGCTTCGAATTGACGCGCCGCATTCTTGAGCGCGATCCGCTCGCGCGCATCGTCGTCTTCAGCATGAATGACGATCCGATCTTCGCCGCGCGCGCGATCCAGATCGGCGCCAAGGGCTATGTGACGAAGAACGACGACCCCTATCTCCTGCTCACGGCGGTGCGCGAAGTCGGGGCGGGCGGCGTGTTTCTCATGCCCAAAATCGCCAATCGCCTCGCTTTCGAGAAGAACGGCGCCGCCGCCAGCCCGCTCGCGGCGCTCACCGCGCGCGAATTGGAGATTTTGCGGATGCTCGGCCGCGGGCTCGGCATGGCGGAGATCGCCGAGGCGACCCAGGTCTCCTATAAAACGATCGCCAATTCCTGCTCGATCATGAAGCGCAAGCTCGGCGCCCGCACGCCGATGGAGCTGATGCGCATCGCGCTGGAGCAGAAGCTGACGTGAGGGTTAATTCGGCGCGTCGGGATATGGCTCGAGGGCGGAATAATTCGCCGGGACGGGCCCGGTGAGCGACCCGAGAAAGGCGACGATCTCCGCCGCATCCTTATCGGATATGTCCGCGCCAAGCTGCGTCTTGCCCATGATCTTCACGGCCTTGGTCAGATCGTCGATCGAGCCGTCATGGAAATAGGGCGCGGTCTTCGCGACATTGCGTAAGCTCGGAACCTTGAAGATATAGAGGTCCGAATCGCTCTTCGTGACGTCGGCCCGGCCCTTGTCGGGCGTCGCGACGCCGGTCTCCTTCCAATAATCGACGACGAGGCCGAATTTCTGAAAGGAGTCGCCGCCGACGCCTGCGCCCTCGTGGCAGCCGGCGCAGCCAAGATCAATGAAGGTGCGCAGGCCCGCCTGCTGTTCCTTTGAGAGCGCCGCCGCGTCCCCTGCGAGAAAAGCGTCGAATTTCGACGGCGTCAGCAGCGTGCGCTCAAAGGCGCCGATGGCGAGCGCCCAATTCTTCGAATTGATCGGATCCTTCTCGCCGGGGAAAGCCTTGGCGAAGGCGCCCGCATAAGCGGGAACGGCTTTCAGCTTGCCCATGGGCGTCGCGAAATCGGGATTGCCGAAGCTCGCCGGTCCGAGCAGCGACTTTTCCGCCTGATCTTCGAGCGACTCGCGCTCGCCGCGCCAGTGCTGCTTGACGTTCAGCAGGGCGTTGAAGATCGTCGGCGCGTTGCGCGGATTTTCCTTGCCGAAGACGCCGATCGCCTTGGGCAGGCCGTCGCTCGCCTGTTTGTCCGGCAAATGGCAATGCGAGCAGCTCACATTGCCGTCCATCGAGACGCGGTTCTCGAAAAAGAGGCGGCGGCCGAGTTCAACGCGCGCCGCGGCTACGGGGTCTTTTGCAGGCTGCGCGACGGAGATCGGCTTGAAAATTTGCTTCGCGTCGTCGAGGAGCTTTTTCGACTGGGCGTCCTGCGCTTTGGCGGGAGGCGCCCCAGAGGAAAAAGCGACAAGGCATGAAAATATGCCGAGGCGGAGCAAAACCCCGAGGAATGACGCGCGCATGCCGCTCTTCCTTGCGCATAACCGGCGCGGCGACAGTCGCCGCGAAAAGCCGTCAGATACAAATCGAGCCGGCGTTCCGAAAGAGTCGCGCGCCTAACGCTTCGCTCTTCCCACCGGCTCGACTCGAGAAATTTGCGGGTCTGGCCGCGCAGGCGGCGACCACGCCGAGTTTTAGATCTCGGCGGACTCGTAGCTCGTGACTTCCATGCCGACGCACACTTCGACAATTACGGGAGTCGTCCAGGCCATTGCATTCCTCCGTCTGGGTTTTTTGTAGGGCTGCATCCTGCTTATAAGCGACCTTGCGGCGCCGGCAGGTTTGAGCTCGGCGAAGCATTTAACACGACAGGCGCCTCTTCGCAAATAGGTTGGGCCGCGACATGAGGCAAGATTTGCCTATGAAATGTGCGACGATAAAGAAGCGCTGGAGCGTCTCGACAGGCGGCCGAACCGCTGCTAGAGCGAGGTCGTTATTGACGAAAACGCCGCGCGCTTCCGTCAATGACGTGAATCTCGTTCTAATTAAGGAGTTAGAGCCGGATTCGCGTTCGCGATGGAGACGCCGCGCGCTTCCATCTCAAACGATCCTGCTCTATGCGTGGGCGACGGGCGGGGCGCCGACTGAAATCAAGTAGGCGTTAAAAAACAAAAAGATATAGCCCGCCGCGCCGATCGCGAAAAGACGCGGGCGGCGAATATTTGAAGCGGGGGAGGAATGGGAACGGCGACGCTCGACGGCAAGCCGATTGCGCTTGAGGAAGCCTATCGACAAGCCGCTAAAATTCTCGGCGGCGCCCGATTTCCGCTCGTCGCGGGGCTTGGCGCCGACATCGCCGGCGCGCGCGCCGCGATCCTTCTGGCGGAGCGGCTGCGCGGCGCCTTCGACCATCTCGCGTCGCGCGATTCGCTCGGCGATCTCGACGTGAAGCGCTCCTTCGGCATGTTCACCACGACGCCGAACGAGGCGCGGCTGCGGTCCGATTGCGTCGTGCTGATCGGCGCGGGTCTGACGCAGGCCTGGCCGGGGATGCTGGAGCGGCTCGCCCTCGGGGAAGCGCCCTGTCGCGGCGCTCAGGCCGGCGGGCCGCGCAAGGTCGTCTGGCTCGGGCCGAGCGAGGCGGAGGCGGGGGCGATCGCAAACGCCAAGATTATCTCAGCGTCGGCGCAGGAAATTTCCGGCGTTCTCGCCGTATGGCGCGCCCGCCTTGGCGGGCGGCCCGTCGCGCTCGACGCGGAAAAGATCGCGCTCGTCGACAGCCTCGTCGAGACCTTGAAAGCCGCGCATTTCGGCGTCTTCGTCTGGTCCGCGTCGGCGCTCGATGCGCTAGCGATCGAGATGCTGCAAAATCTCGCGACCGATCTCAACGCTACGACGCGATTCACCGGCATACATATTGGCGGGCGCAGCGGCGCGGCGGGCGTGACCCAGACGGCCGGCTGGCTCACGGGCTTTCCGCCGCGCACGGGCTTCGGCCGCGGCTATCCCGAGCATGATCCCTGGCGCTTCGAGGCTTCGCGCCTCATCGAGAGCGGCGAGGCAGACGCCGCCTTGTGGATTTCCGCCTTCGATGGCGAGCTCCCGGCATGGTCGCGAAGCGATATTCCGCTCGTCACCCTCGCGCCGGCGGAAGCGGCGCCGGCGCGCGGCCTCTATATCGAAGTCGGCCAGCCGGGCGTCACCCATGACGCCGTGCTGATGGCGCAGGAGACGGGCGGCGCGACGCTGCGCCGGGCGAGCGCGCCCTCTGGCGCGCCGAGCGTCGCCGATGTCATCAACGCCATCGGCGCGGAAATTTCTGGTTCTTCGGAGGGCATATGGCGCTGACAGTTTTGCGCGGCGGCCATGTCGTCGATCCCGCGACGCAGCGGGACGCGATCGGCGACGTCTGGTTCGAGGACGGCCGCATCGTCGCGCCGCCGAGCGGGCGCAGCCCGGACGAGGAGATCGACGTTTCCGGCCATATCGTCATGGCCGGGGCGATCGACATTCATTCCCATATCGCCGGCGGCAATGTGAATACGGCGCGGCTGCTGCTTCCGGAGCTGCATCGCGCCATTCGCGCGCGGCTCGCCGGCACGCCGCTCTCCACCGCCAAATGGTCGACCTTCGAGACCGGCCGGCTTTATGCGCAGATGGGCTTCACCACCGTCGTCGAGCCGGCGATGGCGCCGCATCACGCTTTGCAGACGCATCTCGAATTCAACGATACGCCGATCATCGACAAGGGCGCGCTCACCGTGCTCGGCAATGACGACTTCTTGCTCGCCATGCTGCGCGACGGCGAGAAGGAAAACGCGATCAACGATTACGTCGCGCAGACGGTCGAGAATACGCGTTCGCTGGGCTTAAAATGCATTAATCCCGGCGGCGTCGAGGCTTTCAAGGAGAATATGCGCGCCTTCGGCCTCGACGATGTCGTGCCTTTTTACGGCCTCACCTCGCGCCAGATTTTCCAGGCGCTGCAGAAGGCGACGCAGGCGGTGGGCATCGTCCATCCGCTGCATCTGCATATGAATAATCTCGGCCTCGCCGGAAACATCGAGACGGCGCTCGAGACGATCGACGCGGCGCAGGGCCTGCCGCTGCATCTCGCCCATGTGCAGTTCTACGCCTATGGCAAGGAGGGCAAGAACGGCTTCTCTTCCGCCGGCGCGCGTTTCGCCGAGAAGGTCAACGCCAACAAGAATGTGAGCGTCGACGTCGGCCAGGTGATGTTCTCCGATACGGTGACGATCTCTTCCGACGTCTTGAAGCAGTTCAACAGCCTGCCGGGCGCGATCCCCAAGAAGGGCGCGATCTTCGACGGCGACGCCAATGGCGGCGGCATCGTGCCCTACGTCTATAAGGTCTCGAACTATTACAACGCCATTCAATGGGCGGCGGGGCTGGAGCTGTTCCTGCTCATCAATAATCCCGAGCAGGTGTTCTTCACCACCGACCATCCCAATGGCGGGCCGTTCACGACCTATCCCGAACTGTTTGCGCTGCTGATGAGCAAGGAGTTGCGGGCGGAGCATATTGCGCGTCTGCCGGCGGAAGTGCTGGAGCATACGATCCTGCCCTCGATCACGCGCGAATATACCTTCTATGAAATCGCGCAGATGAGCCGCTCTGGCGCGGCGAAGCTGTTCGGCTTCACCGACCGCGGCCAACTCGGGCCGGGCGCCGTCGCCGACATCGCCGTCTATAAGCGCGGCCGCGACGTGGCCGGGATGTTCCGTCGCGCGGCCCTCGTTTACAAGGACGGCGAACGCATCGTGCGCGACGGCGAGGTTTCGCATTACACGCGCGGCAAGACGTTGCATATCAAGCCGCGCTATGACGAGAAAATCGTCAAACGCCTCGATTCCTATTACGAAGAGCTTTACGGCCTGCCACGCACGATTTTCGACGTGCCAGACGCCGCGCTGCCGAATACGGACGCCTTCGCGGAGGTCGCATGTCGGGTCTAGTTCGTAACGGCGTACGTATCGACGACAGTTTCGCCGAAGCCTTTCCGATGGCCTCCACCGGGCTGATCGTCACGGCGCCGACGCGCAAATGGGCCAATCAGGCGGCGGCGACCGTGACGGGCTACGCCACCTCCGTGATTGGCTGCGACTGCGAGGCCGGGGTCGACGCCGAGCTTTCCGAAGAGGAGACGCCGGACGGCCGGCCGGGGGTGCGCCTGCTCTTCTTCGCCTTCTCGGCGAAGAGCGCGGAGAAGGCGCTCGTCAATCGCGTCGGCCAGTGCATTCTCACTTGCCCCGGCACGGCGCTTTATTCCGCTTTCGACGGCGACCTCAAGATCAAGGTCGGCGACGCCATGCGCCAGTTCGGCGACAAATGGCAGATGTCGAAGGTCGTGGACGGGCGGCGCTTCTGGCGCGTGCCGGTGATGGACGGCGAATTCTTCGTCGAGAGTCAGGTGGGCGTCATCAAGAAATCCGTCGGCGGCGGCAATCTTCTGGTGATGGGCGCCGATTGGCACAAAACCATGATCGCCACCGAGGCCGCCGTGAACGCCATCCATGGAGTCAAGGACGCGATCATGCCGTTTCCCGGCGGCATCGTGCGGTCGGGCTCGAAGGTCGGCTCGCAATATAAGGGCATGAGCGCCTCGACCAACGACGCCTATTGCCCGACGCTGCGCGGCGTCACCAAAAGCGCGCTCGACGAGGACATCGGCTGCGTGCTGGAGATCGTCATCGACGGCCTCACCGACGGCGCCGTGCGCGAGGCGATGCGCGCGGGGCTGAAAGCCATTATCGATCTCGGGCCGGAGGAAGGCGCGAAGCGCGTCGGCGCCGGCAATTACGGCGGCAAGCTCGGACCGTTTCATTATCACCTGAAGGAATTGGCGCCGTGACCGGGCTCACTTTCACGCTTCGCAACGAGCCGCCGCAACGCGTCGATCTCTCGGCGCTGACGCCCGACCGCCTCGCCGGCAAGTCGGCCGCCGAGATCGAGGCGATCGACATCGGCACGACCCGTTCTACGATCAAGGTCGGCGACGTATTCAAGGTCGAAACGGGCGACGTGAAGACGACGCGCTATGAGGGCGGCTCGTCGCGCTTCGATCTCATTGGCGCGAAACTGCTGCCGGGTTTCTCAATCCATGTCGAAGGGGCGGTCGGCGCGCAGCTCGGGCGCCTCGCCAAGGGCGGCAGGATCACGGTGACGGGAAGCGCCGGCCCCTATGTCGCCTCCGGCAATCTCGGCGCCGAGATTGAGATCAAGGGCGACGCCGGCGACTTCCTTGCCGGGCCGCTCGCGGGCGAACTCGCCGGCATGGCGGGCGGGCGCGTCATCGTGCGCGGCGCCGCCGGCGCGCGCGCCGGCGATCGCCTGCGCCGCGGCATTATCGTCATCGAAGGCGACGCCGGCGAAGACCTCGGCGCGCGCCTCATCGCGGGCACGATCTTCGTCCTGGGCAAGACGGGAGGCCGCATCGGCTATCTCAACAAGCGCGGCTCGATCGTGCTCAGCAAAGGCCAATGCTTCGGCCCGACCTATCTCGACTGCGGCGCGCATGATTTGACCTTCGCCAGACTTTTCGCGCGCAGCCTCAAGGCGGACAGCCCCGCCGCCGCTGAGCTGCTGTCGCATAAGCTTCGCCGTTATGGCGGGGATACGGCGGTCTATGGCAAAGGCGAGATATTGACGCCGGTCTGATCGGCATTACCCTTGCTTAATTTCCGTCGCCGCGCGAATGCGGCGATCGGGCGAGGGTACGTCGATGCATTTCGTCCAACTCATCCTGACCGTGTGCACGCTGGCGCAGCCGGCGGCGTGCGACGAGCGCAAGCTTATTTTTGAATCGGCCACCGGCTCCACGCGAAACTGCATGATGCAGGCGCTGCCCTATATCGCGCAGTGGTCCGGCGAACACCCCAATCTGACGGTGACGCGCTGGCGCTGCGCGGAGCCCGGCGCCGAGGGCGATAAAATCTAAAGGCAGGTTCCGAGAAAGTTGACAGACTTTTTCGATGAGAACCTGCTCCAACATTTTGATCTTGAGCGATTCCTTATCGATCAAATGATTCCATGTGATCGGGAAGCGCTCTAGGCGTCTTTGCAAGTCGGGGCGCGCCTCTCATATCTTCCGTAAGATCGAGAGGGCGCCGGCCGATGCGCGCAGTAGAGCTTTCCCTGCCCGACGCTTTCGCGGCCCCCTATGCGCCGCCTGACGAAGCTTTCGCCGCCCGCTTCTTTGCAGCGCGGCCTGACGCGGCGACTCGGGAGGCCGTCACGGCGACCGCCGCCGCGCTTGTCCGCGCCATGCGCGATCGGCACGACATGCTCGGCGGCGTCGAGGATTTTCTGCATGAATTCTCGCTCTCTTCGCGCGAAGGGCTCGCGGTGATGGCTCTGGCGGAATCGCTCCTGCGCGTGCGAGACGACGCCACCGCCGACCAATTGATCGCCGACAAGCTCGCGGCCGGCGATTTCTCCCATCACGAAGCCTCGAGCGAGGCGCTGCTCGTGCAGGCCTGCGCCTTCGCGCTCGGCCTTTCGGCGCGCCTCGTCGACGCCGCGGAGCCGCGCGGCCTCGTCGCCGATCTCGCACGCCGCCTCGGCCTCCCGGCGCTGCGCGGCGCGGCGAAACAGGCGATGCGGCTGATGGGCGCGCATTTCGTCTTTGGCGAAACGATCGAAGCGGCGATCGCGCGGGCGCAAGACCATCGCGAACGCTTTTCCTATGACATGCTCGGCGAGGGCGCCCGGACGGCGAAGGACGCCGCGCGCTATTTCGACGCCTACGCCCATGCGATCCGCGTCATCGGCGCTAACGCCGACGGACGTCTGCCGGCGCGGCCGGGAATCTCCGTCAAGCTTTCCGCGCTCCATCCGCGCTATGAGGCGATCTCGCGCGATCGCGTGCTGGGCGAATTGCCGGCGCGCGCGCTGGAGCTGGCGCGGCTCGCCAAGGCGCGCGATCTCGCCTTCACCATAGACGCGGAGGAGGCGGATCGTCTCGAACTCTCGCTCGACGTGATCGCCCGCGTCGCGGCCGATTCCTCGCTTGCCGGCTGGGACGGCTTCGGCCTTGCCGTGCAGGCCTATCAGAAGCGCGCGGCCGCTGTGATCGACTATGTCGCTGCGCTCGCCGAGGCGCTTGATCGGCGCTTCATGCTGCGGCTCGTGAAAGGCGCCTATTGGGACAGCGAGATCAAGCGCGCGCAGGAACGCGGCCTTGCCGATTATCCCGTCTTCACGCGCAAGGCGATGACAGATCTCAATTACGATGCCTGCGCCGCGCAATTGCTCGAGAATTCGCGTCTCTATCCGCAATTCGCGACGCATAACGCCCGCAGCGTCGCGACCGTGCTGGCGCTGGCGGGCAAGCGCCGCGATTTCGAATTCCAGCGGCTGCATGGCATGGGCGAGGCGCTTTACGAGGCGCTCGCCGCGCGCAGCGACGCGCCCCAGCGCATCTACGCGCCCGTCGGCCCGCATCGCGATCTGCTCGGCTATCTCGTACGGCGCCTCATCGAGAATGGCGCGAACTCTTCTTTCGTCGCGCGCGCCGCCGATCCCGAGACGCCCGAGGGCGTACTGATCGCCCACCCTCACGAGACGCTTGGTTCGTCCCAAAACGCGCGTCACCCGCGCCTGCCGTTTCCGGCCGAGATTTATCTGCCGTTGCGCGCCAATTCGAAAGGCGTCGAATTCGGCGACCGGACGGCGCTTGCGGCGCTGATCGGCGAGGCGCGCGCGCCGGCGACGCCGCCTGAGGCGCGCCCGAGCGTCG
>NZ_JAZHYN010000048.1:0-22263 GCF_036576025.1 Methylocystis borbori
CGTCGGGCCTCGGCGGACGCCGGGGCGGGGGCGAGGCGACGTTCAGCGCTTCCTGCCGCAGCGCGAGGCGCGCGACGCAGCGCCAGCCCAGATGCGCATTGACGCGCTCAATGATCGCCGGCGCCAGATGCTGCGCCTCGAGGCCGAATCCCGGCTCCACCCGCAGCACCAGCGTCGCCGGCTCCCGCGGGGTTTCGCGGCGTTTGCCTTTGTTCTCGGTCGCTTTCGCTCTCGGCCGCGGCGGCCATTGCAGCCGCGCCGGCTGGCTGAAGCCGGCGATGCGCGCGCCGACGATCTCGCGCCAGCGCAGCAGCAACGCGGCTTCGCCCAATCCGCGCTTGGCGACGAGCGGGTCGAGTTCGCGCAGCACGCAATCGCCGAGCGAGCGCGCTCCCCAACCCCTTCCCCGCGTCGAAACGCTCATTTGAGGCTTGCGGCCGGGCCGCCCTCCTTGCGCGGGCGAGGCTTCGCCCCCTATTCAGTCGCTCCCATGATAAAGCCTCGCGGAGAATCGGCCAAACCGGGCGCGGCGCTCATCGCCTGGTACGACGCCAATCGGCGCGATTTGCCCTGGCGCGCCCGGCCCGGCGAATCGGCGGACCCCTATGCCGTCTGGCTGTCCGAAATCATGCTGCAGCAGACGACCGTCGCGACGGTCAAGGGCTATTACGCGAAATTCCTCGCGCGCTGGCCGAGCCTCGAGGCGCTCGCCGCCGCGCCGCAGGACGAGGTGCTCGCGCAATGGGCGGGGCTTGGCTATTACGCCCGCGCGCGCAATCTCCACACCTGCGCGCGAGCCGTCGTTGCGGACTTCGGCGGGCGTTTTCCGCGCGAGGAGGAGGCCTTGCGGCTTTTGCCCGGAGTCGGCCCCTATACGGCGGCGGCGATCGCCGCGATCGCCTTCAACGAGCCCGCCGTCGCCGTCGACGGCAATGTCGAGCGCGTCGTCGCGCGGCTGCATGCGATCGACGCGCCGCCGCGCGCCGTCAAACCGCTCATCCGCGAAAAGGCCGCCGCTCTGGCGACGCCGTCGCGGGCCGGCGATTTCGTCCAGGCGCTGATGGAGCTTGGCGCGGTGATTTGCGTCCCGCGCGCGCCCGATTGCGCCGCCTGTCCGCTCGCGCCCTTTTGCGCCGCGCGGCGCGAGAGCGCGCAGGAGAAATATCCGGTCAGGGAGGCGAAGCGGGCGAAACCTCAGCGGCGCGGCGCGATTTTCATTCTACGGCGCGGCGACGACGTGCTTTTGCGGCGCCTTCCGCCGCGCGGGCTCTTTGGCGGCATGAACGCCTTTCCCTCGACCCCGCTGACGGAAGACGCGGGCGCCAAGGATTTGCTCGGCTTTGCTCCTTGCCCGGCCCGGTGGCGGGCGCTCGAAGAGCCGGTGGCGCATGTCTTCACCCATTTCGCCCTGGAGGCGACGGTGTTCGTGGCGCAAACGCGCGCCAAGGCGCCGCCGCCAGATTGCCGCTGGGCGGCGCGCCGCGATCTCGATAAGGAAGGGCTGCCGACGCTCATGCGCAAGGCCGCCATTCGCGCGGGACTTGTTGAAGCATAGAGCGCGCTGCGAAAAAGTGGAATCCGGTTTTTAGCGTCAAGCGCGCTCTGAACTTTTTGAGTCGATCAAATTATCCGCATTTGGGCGACTCCGCCCAAATGCAGCGTGATCTGAAGGAATTCTGGAGAGAGCCATGGCGCGACGCGCGGGCGGATATAAAGTCGAGATGACGGAAGGCGCGATCCGCGTGCGGCGCGGCGAGCGCACGCTCACCATCCCCACCGCGCCGCCCGACGCCGAATCGGGCGAGGAGGCCGATTTCATCGTGCGCCTCGACGACATCGAACATTGGGATCCGCCCGACGACGAAACGCTAATCGACATCGACGAATTGCAGAAGATTCTCGACGCGGTGGAAATGCAGTTGGAGAAACATGGTTTGAGCGTCGATTTCGATTGACGCGCGAGGCGTTATATCGCCCAGCCCAAGGAACGCTCCACCGCCTTCTCCCATGAGGCGATGAGCCGCAGGCGTTCCTCGGGCTCCATATTCGGCGTAAAGCGGCGGTCCTCGCGCCAATGCGCGGCGATATCGTCAAGGCTCGCGTAAAAGCCGACGGCGAGACCCGCCGCATAGGCGGCGCCGATCGCGGTCGTCTCCAATTGGCGCGCCCGCACGACGGGCGCATCGAGAATGTCGGCCTGGAACTGCATCAAAAGATCATTGGCGGCCATGCCGCCGTCCACTTTCAGCGCCGCGATCTCGACGCCGGCGTCCGCGACCATCGCCGCGAGGACCTCGCGCGTCTGGAAGGCCGCCGCTTCGAGGGCCGCGCGGGCGATATGGCCCTTGTTGGAGAAGCGCGTCAGCCCGGCGATGATGCCGCGCGCGTCGCCGCGCCAGCGCGGCGCGTAGAGGCCGGAGAAAGCGGGCACGAAATAGACGTCGCCATTATTGGGGACGCTTCTCGCCAGCCTTTCGATGTCGTCGCTGCTGTCGATCAGTCCGAGATTGTCGCGCAGCCATTGAACCAGCGCGCCGGCGATGGCGATCGAGCCTTCGAGCGCGTAAAGCGGCTTCGCGTCGCCGAGCTTATAGGCGAGCGTCGAGATGAGGCCTTGCGTCGAGACATGCGGCGTCTCGCCGACATTCATCAGCAGAAAGCAGCCCGTGCCATAGGTGTTCTTGGCGTCGCCGGGTTTGAGGCAGGCCTGGCCGAGAAGCGCGGCGTGCTGATCGCCAAGCGCGCCGGCGAGCGGCGCGCCGTCGATCCCGCCCACGCAGGCTCCGTAGACGTCGCTCGACGAGACGATTTCGGGCAGACAGGCGCGGGGAATGTCGAAGAGGCGCAGCAGATCGTCGTCCCATTGCAGGGTTCTCAAACTCATCAGTTGCGTGCGCGAGGCGTTGGTCGCCTCGATCGCATGCCGGCCGCCGGTGAGATTCCAGATCAGCCAGGAGTCGATCGTTCCAAAGAGCGCCTCGCCCTTTTCAGCCTTCACGCGCGCGTCGGGAATTGCGTCGAGAAGCCAGGCGAGTTTGAGCGCGGAAAAATAAGTCGCAAGCGGCAGGCCCGTCTTCGCGCGAATCGCCTCGCCGACGCCTTGCGCGACAAGCCGATCGACTTGCGGCTGCGTGCGCGTATCCATCCAGACGAGGGCGTTATGAAGCGGCGCGCCGGTCGCGCGATCCCAAAGAACCGTCGTCTCGCGCTGATTGGCGACGCCGACCGCCGCGAGATCGCGCGGCTTGAGGCCGCTCTTTGTCAGCGCGCCTTCGATCACGGCCCGCGTATTGGTCCAGATTTCAGCGGCGTCATGCTCGACCCAGCCGGGGCGCGGATAGATTTGCCGATGCTCCCGCTGGTCCCGGGCGACGATGGCGCCTTCCCGGTCGAGGACGATGAAGCGGGTGCTCGTCGTGCCCTGATCGATCGCGCCGATGAAACGGGACATGGGATCGCCTTGCTGCGGGCGACGGTCGCCCTTCCCTGGGATGAACGGATATTTCAGCCGCGGTTCACGATGACGGCCGCATTCTGCCGGAGCTTCGCAATCGTCTTATAAGGAGGATGCTCCATGACATCGGCAGCCGTCAAAATGGCGTCGGCGCCCGTCAAAACCGCCTTCGCCGCGCTTGTCTTCATTCTCGTTTCCAGCGCCTTCTCGCCGCAAGCGATGGCGCTTCCCGGGATCGACCGGAACGCCGCTCCACCGACGGCGCCCGGAGTCGAAAAGGTCTGGGGCCAAGGCTATGGCGGGGGAGGGCCCGGCTGGGGAGGACCTGGCTGGGGAGGGTCCGGCTGGGGCGGCCCCCGCTATGGCGGTTGGGGCGGCCCGCGCTACGGCGGTTGGGGCGGCCCCCGTTGGGGGTGGGGCGGCGGTCCAGGGTGGCGGCGCCCCTATTGGGGACCACGCTATGGATGGGGCGGCGACGGCTATTGGTAAAAGCGCGACCCAGCCTGAGAATTTGGGAGCCGCGGACCGAATCGTCCGCGGCTTTTTTCACGGCCCCGCGTCCTCGCCGGCGTTCCCGCCAGAACATTTTTGCCCGGCACGGTCTTTGCCACGGACCAATCGGCGGCGCTTTCTGTCGGAAAAGCGACGCGCGATAGTTGGCAAACTAGAAGGATCGTTGTAAACTACTGATGTGAAAGACAGTTTGCAATCTTTCCAAAATAGGTAGTTTGCAATCTTTCCAAACTGGGCTATGCAATGATCGTCTGTTCGTGCAACGTCCTTTCGGACCGCGATGTGCAAGACACGCTGGGCCACCGCAACGACCGGCCTTCGGTAGCGGCGGTTTTTCGGCATATGGGCTGCGAGGCGAAATGCGGGCGCTGCGTGCGCAGCATCGTCGCCATCGTGGACCAGCACGCCGCGCGAGGAATGGATGAATGCGCGGGGAATGGCGATTGTGACGGCTGTCGCGCCGACGGATTGGCGGCGTAGATCAGAGTCTAGCCCATGGAAAGGATGCAGAAATGCGCGGTGACGCGAAGGTCATCGAATATCTAAATCGCGGTTTGCGCGCAGAATTGACGGCTGTCAATCAATACTGGCTGCATTATCGCATTTTTGACAATTGGGGCTATCTCGAACTCGCGAAGAAATGGCGCGAGGAATCCATCGAGGAAATGCATCACGCGGATCATTTCGCCAAGCGCATCCTTTTCCTCGAGGGCTTTCCCAATATGCAGGTTCTCGATCCGCTCCGCATCGGCCAGTCGGTCGAGGAGATCGTCAAGGCTGATCTCGCGACCGAACTCGAAGCCCGCAACAACTATCTGGAAGCCGCCGCTTATTGCCTCTCCATCAATGACCGGGTCTCGGAGCAGCTTTTCGAAACGGTCATCAAGAGCGAGGAAAAGCATATCGACTTCCTCGAGACGCAGCTCGAATTGATCAAGCAGCTCGGCGTGCAGCTTTACGCGCAAAAGCACGTGGGCGAACTCGAGTCCTGATCTTCTTCTTGATGGGGGAAGATCGCGCGCCGGCGGAGCGGGCTAACACGCCCGCCGCCGAGCTGCGGCGGGCCGCTCATTCCATCGCCGCGGCCTTCATGATGCACACCATCGTCGCCCGCGCCGGCGCGACGCCGCGATTGCGGATGATATGCGGTCGATCGCATCGGTAGCGCAGGGTCTCCCCCGCCTTCACGCTGGACTTTGCGCCCGCGACCTCGACTTCGAGCTCGCCCTCGCGCACGGAAAGGCTTTCGACCGAGCCGCGCTGATGCGCCTCCGATTCGAGCACGCCGCCTGAGTCGGCGGAAAATTCATAGCATTGCAGCCATTCGACCGTCTTGATCCAACCGATGATCGCGAGCCGGCATTTGCCGTCGTCGGAAACGAGAATGGGCGTCTCGGCCTTGCTGGTCTTTTCCAGGAAGGGGTCGTCCGCGGTCGTTTGCAGCACGCGCTCGATCGAAACGTCGAGCGCCTGCGCCAGTCGCCATATCGTCGCCAGGGTCGGATTGGTCTCGTTGCGCTCGATCTGGCTGATGATCGATTTGGCGACGCCGGACTGCTGGGACAATTCGGAAAGCGAGAGATTATAGGCTTTCCGCAGCCGCTGCACCGTGACGCCGAGCTGGCCGGAGAGCGCCAGCGCGCCGGCTTCCATGATCTTCTGCTTGTCGCGGCCTTCTATGCCCATGATCCTTCAGGCGCTCGGGATGCGCCCGCATTCTCCGATGCAAACCGGCCGGCAAGATAGCCGATCTCGTTCGAAATATCGAACGCCTTTGACCCCGTTCAGGACTCTCGCACAGATCGCGCTGGATCCGGACGGAGTCGCCCGAGCGCGGATCACGCGATCGATTCTTAAAGTCTAGAGCGCGCTTTAGGCGAAAGGCCGAATTCCGCTTATTCGCAGAGCGCTGTAGCCGCGCCGCCATCCTCTGTCATCTGACTGTGATGCGAATCTGGTCAATGACGCAAAGCGGCGACGGCGAGAGGCGGTAAGGCTCATGCTCGACAGCAACGCCATGGGAAAAGTCACCAGAACCGCGCAGGCCAAGGCGGCGCAATTGTTAGACCCTGTGAACGAAATCGCAGTCAAGCGCTATCGAACGCTCTTTCTCTCCGATCTGCATCTTGGCGCGCGGGGCGCGCAAGCGGAGTTGCTGCTCGACTTTCTCAAGCATAATGACGCCGACAAAGTCTATCTCGTCGGCGATATCGTCGACGGCTGGCGACTGAGAAACGGCTGGTACTGGCCGCAAGCGCATAATGACGTGGTGCAGAAGCTCCTGCGCAAGGCGCGCAAGGGCGCGCATGTCATCTATGTTCCCGGCAATCACGACGAATTCGCGCGCGATTATACGGGATTGAATTTCGGCGGCGTCGAAGTCGTCGACCACGCCTTGCACGAGACCGCCGACGGCAAGACCATGCTGGTCATCCATGGCGATCAATTCGACATTGTCGTGCGCAACGCCCGCTGGCTCGCCTTCTTCGGCGACTGGGCCTATGATTTCGCCATTGTCGTCAACACTTGGTTCAACCGCGCCCGCCGCATGTTCGGCGTCGGCTACTGGTCGCTCTCAGCCTGGGCGAAACTCAAGGTCAAGAACGCCGTGAATTTCATCGGCGATTTCGAGAACGCGCTGGCGTCGGAAGCCGTGCGGCGCGATGTCGACGGCGTGATTTGCGGCCATATCCATCACGCGACGATCAAGACCATTCAAGGCAAGCTCTACGTCAACACCGGCGATTTCGTCGAAAGCTGCACGGCGATCGCCGAGCATGACGACGGCCATTTTGAAATCCTACGCTGGCAGACCACGGCCGCCGAACGCGAGGCGGCGGCGGCCGCCCAGCGCGTGAAGGCCCTGCCGGCGCCGAGAGCGGCGGCTGCTTGATGCGGATATTGGTCGCGACGGACGCCTGGCGTCCGCAAGTCAACGGCGTCGTGCGATCGCTCGAGACGATGGCGCAATCCGCGCGCGCGCTCGGCGTCGAGATCGATTTTCTGACGCCGCGCGACTTCAATTCCCTGCCCATGCCGACCTATCCCGAGATCGGCCTGGCGCTGGCTTCTCCGCGCGCCGTCCGCCGGCGTCTCGAAGCCGGCTATGACCACGTCCATATTGCGACCGAGGGGCCGATCGGGCTTGTGACCCGCGCCGTTTGCATGCGCGCGGGCCGCTGCTTTACGACGAGTTTCCATACGCGCTTTCCCGAATATATTCAGGCGCGCTTCGGCCTGCCGGTCGGTCTCGCCTATGCGGCGCTGCGTCGCTTCCACAACGCCGGCGCCGGGGTGATGGTCTCGACGCCAAGTCTCGCGCGCGAATTATCCGCGCGCGGCTTTCGGCGCATCCTGCGCTGGTCGCGCGGCGTCGACCATGCGCTGTTCACGCCCGACGCCGCGACGCCGCTCGATTTTCCCCGGCCGATCTTCCTCTACGCCGGGCGTCTCGCCGTCGAGAAGAATGTCGAGGCCTTTCTCGAGCTCGATCTTCCCGGCACGAAGCTCCTCGCCGGCGACGGACCGGCGCGCGCGGGGCTTGAGGCCAAATTTCCGCAGGCGCGCTTCCTCGGCGTCAAGACCAGCGCCGAACTCGCCGCGCTCTACGCCTCCTCCGACGTCTTCGTCTTCCCCAGCCGCACCGACACGTTCGGGATGGTGCTGCTCGAAGCCATGGCCTGCGGCCTGCCGGTCGCGGCCTATCCCGTAATGGGTCCGCTCGACGTCATTGGCGCGAGCGGGGCCGGGGCGCTGAACGACGATCTGCGCCTCGCGGCGCTTGCCGCGCTCGACATCAAGCGCGAGGCGGCGCGCGCCCACGCCCTGACTTTCACCTGGGAGAATTGCGCCCGGCAGTTTCTCGATAATATCGCCTATGCGCGCGGCGCGGCCTCGCTCGGCGGCGTGGGACTCGAGGCGCTGCGCGATTCGGGCCAGGGGGCGAGCGAACGGCGGCGCGCCGCCGAGAAGCAGCGGGCGGTCCAGCCTTAGCGCGTGGCGTCACGACCGCTTTGGCGCCTTCCTCATACTTTGGGTGGAGACGGCAAGGCGCGGCCTGTATGGTCCCGCGGCGGCCGCGCAGCCAAGGGCTCTCGCGGCCCGGCTTCGCCGGAGACCAGCTTGAATCTCAGCCCCGAGGAAATCGAACGCTACGCCCGCCATCTCGTGCTGCGCGACGTGGGCGGCCCTGGCCAGCGCAAGCTTAAAGAGTCGCGCGTTCTCATTATCGGCGCGGGCGGACTCGGCGCGCCGCTGCTGCAATATCTCGCGGCCGCCGGCGTCGGCGCCCTCGGGATCGTCGATGACGACGCCGTGTCGCTCTCCAATCTGCAACGTCAGGTGATTCACGCGACGCCCGACGTCGGCCGCCCCAAGGTCGAGAGCGCAAGGGACGCCGTCGCGCGGCTCAATCCGCATGTCGCCGTCGAGCCGCATCCGCTGCGTCTTAACGAGAGCAACGCGCGCGCGCTTATCGCGCGTTACGATATCGTCGCCGACGGGTCGGATAATTTTGCGACGCGCTATCTCGTTTCCGACGCCTGCTATTATGAAAAAAAGCCGCTGGTGACGGCGGCGCTCGGCGGCTTCGACGCCTCGCTCACGACGCTGCGGCCTTTCGAAAGCGGCGCCGACGGCCCCAATCCCACCTATCGCTGCCTTTTTCCCGAGCCGCCGCCCGAAGGCGCGATCCCGACATGCGAGGAGGCCGGCGTGCTCGGCGCCCTCGCCGGCGTCGTCGGCGCGATGATGGCGCTTGAAGTCGTGCGGGAGATCGTCGGCTTTGGCGAAGGTCTCGTGGGCCGCCTGCTGCTCATCGACGCGCGAACCATGCGCTTCGAGACGATCCGCTACGCCTACGACCCCGAGAACCCGTTGATCGGCGTTAGAGCGCCGCGATGACGGCGATCTCGACCTTATAGTCGGGCGAGACGAGCTTGGCTTCCACCGTCGCGCGCGCCGGCGGATTGTCCTTGTCGACCCATTGGTCCCAGACGCCGTTCATCTCCGCGAAGCCCGCGATGTCGGCAAGATAGATGGTGGCGGAGAGAATATTCGCCTTGGCGCTGCCCGCTTCGGCTAACAGCCCGTCGATCAGCGCGAGAATTTCGCGCGTCTGGTCGGCGACGGATCCGCCCTTGGTTTTTTCCGCGACCTGGCCCGACGTATAAACGGCGTTGCCGCGAACGACGGCCTTGCTCATGCGCGGCCCGGGGCCGATCCTTTTGATGTTGCTCATTTCGCCTCCCTGCTCGCGCAAGGGTCTAGGGGAAGCGGGCGATCGAGGCAAGGGCGCGGGTCGAGGGCCGCGCCCGCGCCGGTTTCTGTGGTCAAATCAAATGACCATTTGCCGTGATGCGGCGAAATGAGAGGTCTGGACAAGTCGCGAGGCGCTTCCTATAAGCGCCGGACGCCACGCGCTGGCGCGCGCCCAGGTAGCTCAGTTGGTAGAGCATGCGACTGAAAATCGCAGTGTCGGTGGTTCGATTCCGCCCCTGGGCACCATTATTATAAAAATAAATCAACGTCTTGCTTGATTCGATGTTTGCAAGGGCGCGTCTTGGTTTTCAAAAAATTTGGAAAACCAAATGCCCCTACAGCCAATCAAAAATATTGGGTGACTCTAGGGAAACATGTCGCATGCCTTCCGCCCGTTTCACTTGGAGGATTTGAGGTTTTTCCAACATTTTTGCAGGGGCTTAATGAAAGTCTTGCCGTCTTCGCTTGACCGAGGTTTTTCCACACAAGACTCGTCGCCTTGCGTATCGCTCACTGGTTGCAACCCGCCTTCTTTCAAGCATCGTTCGACGTATTCTCCGATCGCGAAGTGCTTCTTTTCGTCCGTAAGAGACGAGTCCGTCATCGCATAATGAGCCGCCATCTGGCATTCGGTAATCAGACGTCCGAGCGTCTCATCTTTTTCGCCGCCGCCGCATGCAGATAGTAATATCGCGCTCGATACGAAAACGAAGCCACACATGCGGGCTGGCTTATGATACATGCTCCCCTCCCCGAATTTTGGCTCCCAGATTTTTGGGAGCGACGGCGAAAGTTACTTTAGGACGTTTAGACGCCGCCGCAAGAATTGTGCGGCTCTGGCCCCCGAACGTCCGTTGGTGCGGCGCGGCATGAAATCTCAAGATATGCGATTCACGCGGCGGAGAACACGGCGGCGCTAGCGAGACGGGCCCGGCCGGGACGCCGCACAAGTGATATCGGCGACCCACATTGTGTGGCCCTAGACTCTATCGACTCACGTCTGTGACGTTCGGGGGTGATGTGCTGAACTTCCGCTCTTGGCGCAACGCGGACGCGGCGGGTTAAGGGGGCGCGGTTCCGAGTTTCCTCTACTTGTCTCCATACTTTTCCCATATCCGCCGGGCTGGAAGCGCCCGACGGTCGCGCCGCCGACGGCGCCGCGTCAGTTCATATGCCAGCCATGGCTGACGATGATCGACTCGCCCGTAAGGGCGTTCGTCGGAAAGGCGGCGAGCGTCAGCGCCACCTCGGCGACATCCGCGATCATGGTGAATTGCTTGTCGACGGTCTCGCCCAGCATCACTTCCTTGACGACGCGCTCCTCGGTGATGCCGAGATCATGCGCCTGCTCGGGGATCTGCCGCTCGACGAGCGGGGTCATCACGAAACCCGGACAGATCGTATTGGCGCGCACGTTATGTGCGGCGCCCTCCTTGGCCATCACGCGCGCGAGGCCGAGGATTCCATGTTTGGCGGCGACATAGGCGGATTTCAGCGGCGAGGCTTCGTGGCTGTGAACGGAGCCCATATAGATGAGCGCGCCCGATTTCTGCGCATACATATATTTCACGCAGGCCTTTGTCGTGAGAAACGCGCCGTCGAGATGGATGGAGATGATTTTCCGCCAATCCTCGAAAGGAAATTCCTCGATCGGATGCACGATCTGTATGCCGGCGTTGGAAACAAGTATGTCGATTGCGCCGAAAGCCTTGGCGGCGGCGTCGACGCCCGCCTGCACCTGCGCTTCATTGGCGACGTCCATGCCGACCGCGATCGCGACTTTCTCGTCGCCGATTTCGGCGGCCGCCGCCTTCGCGGCCTCGAGATTGAGGTCCGCGATGCAGACTCTGCCGCCGGCTTCGGCGAAGCGCTTGGCGATTCCATGGCCAATGCCGCTCGCGGCGCCGGTGATGACGGCGACCTTTCCGTTCAGTTGCATGATGGCTCCTCTCCTTTAACGCATTCCGATGAGACGAAATCGTCTCATCCGTAAGAGATCGCGGTCATCCCGTTTCCAACGCTGTCGAAGCGCGTCGCGCCTCCCGGAAGAACGATCTCGCTCTAGGCGAGATAGTCGTAAACGACCTTGCCGAGGCCCAAGGTGATGTCGGCGAGGATATGAGTCGCGGAAACGATCTCGCGAACCGGCAGTTCAGCCACCGGCGCGAGCGCATGCGGACGAAGATCGAGCGACGCCGGCCCCGTATAGGCGCTTTTCAAGACGACATCTTCGAGACGATAGTCGACGAGCTCCAAGATGCGGGGCGAGCCGTCGACATGCGGAATGATTTTCAAAAGGAAATTCGGAAGGGCGAGCGCTTCGAGCACGGCCGCATGGTCGAGCGCCGTATGCTTATAGCCCATGACGCCGGTCGCGACGCGTAGCGGACCATAGTCCAGCGCGCCCACGAGCGCGTCTTTGTGGACCGCGAGCGACGGCTGGGCGAGTTTTTTTGGAAAGCCCCAAAGCTCCCGGCCGCCATAGATCGGCGGGCCGTCGTTCAGATACATCGCATGGGTGTATTGGCCCGCCTGGCCGTTGAAGCGGACCGGGATCACCTGGCCCGATTCGCAGTAATCGCCAAAGCCGGTCGAATCCGGCATGCGGATGAATTCATATTTGACGATGGGCTCCGCGACTTCGAGCGGCTCCGGCACGACTCGCCGCAGCGCCTCGGGATCGGTGCGATAAGCGATGATCAAATATTCCCGATTGAGGAAGCGGTAGGGCCCTGGCGGAAAGGCAGGGCTTGTCAGCGGCATGGCGAAAGCGGTCTTGCGCACGTCATCGATATTCATGAGTAGCCCCCATTATGATGCTGGCTTGTCGAGATCCTTCGTGCAGTCGAAAATGACGACGTCCTCTTCCGGGCGCTGGCGCGCGCGCCATTGCGGGCTTGCGAGCGTCGTCGTCACATCCGCGTGTCCGCTGTTCCAGTGATCCTCCATTGTGGCGCGCGAAAATTCATAATCCTTGGCGAGCGTCTCATAGGCGGCGCGGCGATGGATGAGCTGCACGATGGTGATGCCGGCCACGTCTCCGATTTCATCGAGCGCGAGCCAGTCCGGGTCGGTTCGCAGCTCCTCGGGGAGTTTCGCCGCCAGCCGCTTGACCGCCGCGCGCAGCTTATGCGCCCGTTTCAACAGGTCCGTGTTCAGTCGCGTGCGGCTCGAAAAGCGAATGTCCTTCTCGCGCTGCGCGACATCGAGCAAAGTCCTCGGCGCCGGTCCGCGCGCCGCGAAGAGATCGATTTGAAACACGCATAAATCGTCTTTCTGGTCGCAGGCGTCCAGAATGTATTGGAGCGGCGTATTGGAGACGATCCCGCCGTCCCAATAAAGCTCGCCCTCGATCTCTATCGGCGGAAAGCCAGGGGGCAGCGCGGCGCTCGCGAGAATATGATCCGGGCCGATGTTTTGGGTCGTATTGTCGAAATATTGGAAATTGCCGGTGCGGACATTGACCGCGCCGACGCTGAGCCGCATTTCCTTGGCGTTGATGCGGTCGAAATCGACGAGCTCCAATAGCGTGTCCCGCAGGGGGCTCTCGTCGTAAAGGCTGAGATCGGTCGGCGGATACGGCCACGAGAGCGCCGGCGGCGGAAGGCGCGGCCTAAAAAAGCCGGGAGCGCCGAAGGCCGCGGCCAGCTTAGCGCTGGCGTCCGCGAAAAGGGGGCCGAGAAATCCGCCCGGATCGAAGGGCAGAGCCGCGCCGCTCGTCACCCGATCCCAAAAGGCGCGCAGGCGCTCGACGCGCTGTCCCGGAGGATTGCCGCAGATGATTGCGGCGTTGACCGCGCCGATCGAAATGCCGGCGAACCATTGCGGACAATATCCTCCCGCTGCGAGCGCCTCGAACGCGCCGCCCTGATAGGCTCCGAGCGCGCCGCCGCCTTGAAGAACCAGCGCGACGACTTCCTTATTTGTCATGCGCCGCCGCTCCGCGCCTCACGCGCGTTCGGGCCTTGATCCTCCGAAGCCGCGCGAGGGAATGATGGAAAGGGGGCTAATTCGCATTGCACTATTGCCTTTCTGTGACTGGCGCGCAATGCGGCGTTCCGCATCAAAGGCGTGCGGTTTGCTCCAGCGGCTTGCGCCATTCCATGACGAGATAGATGGGAACGCGCCGGCATTGCGCCGCCTTGTCGGGATCGCCGCCCGTGGGCTCCGGCTCCGCGAAGAAAGTCAGCCGCAATCCCTGGGCAAGCAGCAGCGACATATAGCGGGAGAGCGGCCTGTGCCAGTTTTGCACCCGCAGCCCGGCCCAGCTCGCCCATTCCACGCGCTCGTCGAGATAGCGATCGATGACGAATTGATGCTCGCTTGCGCCCATCTGGCTCCAGTTCGTCGCGCCTCCCGCCGTGAAGAAGCTCGTCAGATTGGCGATGAGCAAAGCCCCGCCCGGGCGCAGGACGCGCGCCATCTCGGCGATGGCCGCTTCGAGATCGGGGATGTCGATGAGCGAGAGATAGGCGACGACGAGGTCGAAGGAGGCGTCGGGGAAATCGAGCGTTTCTCCCCGACCGAGGCGGTAATCTCCGGTGGGATCGCGCTGCCTTGCGCGCTCGATAAAGGCTTCGGTCGGATCGACGCCGACAGGGGTGACGCCTTCGGCGCGCAGCATCCGGCAAAAGCGTCCCTCGCCGCAGCCGACGTCGAGCGCGTTGCGATAACGGCCTTCGCGCACGCGCGCCAGCATGGGCGGATCGAGCACGAAATTTCGGCCCCAGTCGCCGCTCTCGCCGATTTCCGCGATCCAGGCGGCGGCGGATTCGTTCCAACCGTCGCTCATCGACGCCTCGCTCGCGACATCGCATAAATCCTCTGGAGGCGAACCGAACGATTGCGCGCGGCGCCGCGCGGATTTCTACGCCGGTTGGCGTTTGAATTCCAGCAGGGAGGGTCTCGCGCCCCGCGATGCAAAAAGAATGGGCGAGACTTGCGTCTCGCCCATAGATTGCGCGCGATGCGGAATGGCGGTTCCGCCCGCTCAGGCCGCCGGCGTCAACACCTCGCCGCCGACCGGCCGGCTGCAGGCGCAAAGCTCGCCCGTCTGCAGCGCGTCGAGGACGCGCAACGTATCCTGCGGCGCCCGGCCGACGTCGAGACTCGTCGCATAGACATGCTGGATGACATTGTCCGGGTCGACGATGAAGGTGACGCGATTGGCGACGCCGACGGAGGCGCGCACGCCGAGTCCGTCGACGAGGTCGCCCTTCACATCGGCGAACTGCCAGATCGGCAGCTTGTCGAGATGCTTATGGTCGCGCCGCCAGGCGAGCTTGACGAATTCATTGTCGGTCGAGCCGCCGAGCACGACCGCGCCGCGATCGGCGAATTCCTTCGACAGGCTTGCGAATTCGGCGATCTCGGTCGGGCAGACGAAGGTGAAATCCTTCGGATAGAAAAAAATCACCTTCCACTTGCCCGGAAAGCTCGTCTCGTTCACGGCTTCGAAAGCCGACTCGCCGTTTTCCTCGATCTCGTTGAAGCCCGGCTTCACCCCGGTGACTTCGAAAGACGGCAAGCGATCCCCAATTCCCAACATTTCATTCTCCTTACTTACGTTACACAGACGCGCAACGCGCCTATTGCGGATTGTTGCGGGAAATCGCCGCGTCGAATTCCTCGAGTCGCGAGGCCGGGATGCGGCGCCTGCCGCAGCCTCCCGCCGCGGCGGCCCCGCCGTAAATCTCGGCGCGCCGCCAGTCGAGAAAACGCTCCTCCGTCTCCCACATTGTGATCGAGAAATAGAGAACATGCGCGCCAAGCTCCTTTCCCTTGTGGAAACGGAAGCCTATCAGGCCGTTCGCTTGCCGCAGCCGAGCGCTCGTCTCGTTCCAGGCGTTCTCGAACGCCTCTTCTCGACCCTTGATCACCTTGAACTGGTTCGAAGCCATGAACATCGCGCGCGTCCTTCTCTTTGCGTCATTGCGTCCGTTGCGACTCTCGATCTTCGGTCACGCGCATCGCGCGCGGCGCGATCTGGCGACAAAGGCGGCGTATTCTTCGCAGCGCTTGCGCATGCATTCGTCGGGACAGGTGTCGGCGTAATGGCCGCGCAACGCCGCCAGCCCATGGCCCGTCAGTTCGACTTCGTCCGCCGAGAACCGCGCCGGGCCGCGATTCATCGCCGAAGCGAGGATCGAGTCGATGCGTTGTTTTTCGCTCGCCAAATCGCACATGGTCCTCTCCTTTATGTGTTGGCGTCATCGGGCGCGGCATGGAAATAAAGTCCGCCGCCTGTCGCGGCGATATGCAGGGACGCGCGCGCCGCGCCGCTCGGATTTCGAAAACTTTTTTGGGTCAAGGCGCCCCAACCATTCGTTCTTGCCGCTCAGATGCATGGATGGTTTCAACGCCGGCGCCGCCGATCGAAACGATCCGGTCCGCCGACCGCGCGTGAACGCGGCCATGAATCGTTTCGATCGGCGAGACTTGCTGCGCGCGCACGATCGCCACGGAGCCGCGTCCGCCCCGAAAGGCGCCGCCCCGCGGCCGTCTCGATCGTGAATTGCGCGCGTACATTCTTCCTCACTTCGTCAAGATCAGCTTGTTGTTCGCGGTGATGCGCAGGCGATAGCGCGCGCCGGCGTGAACGATGACCGCCTCCGCCATTTCTCCGACGAGGTCGCGCACATCGATTTCGCGCGGCGCCCGGTCGACGGCTTTCGGCCACGGCGCAGCCGGTTGGTTTGCGGTGTCATCCATGATTGCGGTTGTCATGCGTGCCGCAAAACTTTAGCAAGTAACAGTCCACGTCAATACGGTTCGGCCTTGATCGGAATTCTTGTACGAAGCGTCTTGCGAACTATTCTTGTTTCAAAGAGAAGCTTTTCGTTAAGAGAGGAAGCGCTTCCTTCGATCGCGACATCTTCGCGGCGCGATCAAGCGACCGCGACGAAGGCGATCTCGCGACGCCAGAGAGCGGCGTCGCGCCTTTCGCCGCAAAATCTGGCGAGGCGGCGGGAGAGGCTGTATCTCTATTGGGGGTTCGCGCCGCTCTGGGGCGGGGCAGGACAGGAGGACAAAATGTTCATCGCGATGAATCGCTTCAAAGTGATCAAGGGAAACGAACAGGCTTTCGAGGAGATCTGGTCCTCGCGGCGCACCCGTCTCGATGAAATGCCGGGCTTCATCGCCTTTCATCTGTTGAAAGGTCCAGAGGGAGAGGATCACACGCTTTACGCGTCGCATACGATGTGGGCGTCGAGGGACGCCTTCACGGCTTGGACGACGTCGGAGCAGTTCCGAGAAGCGCATAAGGACGCGGGCAAGAACAAGCCGCTCTATCTTGATCGTCCGCATTTCGAGGGCTTCGAAGCGGTTCTTTCGCAGAACAATCCGAATGTGAGGTCGCAGGCGGCCGAATAAAACGCGCCGAGGCCGATTGTGCGTCGCACAATCTTTCGGGCCACAGCGCCGGGCTTTGAGTTGTCCGGGCCAGGAAGCGGCGAGGCGGACAGTCGCGGGCCCGATGAGCCGTCTTCCGGACGATCGGCCACTGGACCCAAGCGCGCGGCCGCTCGAAAAGGCGTGCCTTTTACAAATTTAGAACGACTATAAAACGCATTTTGTCGCATATTTCACAAATATCCCCTACTTGTCTTTGAATTTGTTGCAAATAAGCAGATTACAACATTTCCATTAAACGGTTTCATCGATTGACCCTGTTAACCTCAAAATTTAGTTTCGGTCCGGCTTTTTTGCGCGAGCGAAGGAAACAACGCGCAATCCTCCGCGGTAGGTGCAGTGAACGGCGCAAAATTCCGGCTTTTTTCCTCGGACTCCTTTGGTCTTTGTCGCCCGACTCCCGCAGCGAGCGCGCGGGAGCAAGGGTGGGTGCGCCGCAGCAAAAGCGCCGCCCCGGCTCGCGCCGAACTCAACGCCCCTTCTGTCGCGCCTTATCGGCGCGACCGCTCTTCTTCGAATAGTCCGCACATGGGTCGATGCATGAAACATATCTGGCAATTTCTCATGATCGCCGCGACGGCTTCGCTCGCCTCGGGCGCCAGCTTCGCCGCCGCGCAGACATCGGCGCTCGATGCGGCGATCGCGGCCAATAAGCCGCATGATCTTTCGGTATGGACGATGTTCGTCAACGCCGACATCGTCGTCAAAATCGTAATGATCGGCCTGGTTTTGGCCTCCATCGCGACATGGACGATTCTCTTCGCCAAGACGATCGAGTTGAAGCGCGCGCGCGAACGCGTCACCGATTCCATTCAGCATTTGTCCGAGGCGCGCGGTCTTGCCGAGGCGCGTCTCGCGCTTGGCGCCGGCGATCGTCTCACCCAGGCGCTCCTCGCCGAGGCGACGCGCGAGATAAAGCTCTCGTCCGACATTCTCGCCGCGCCGGGCATCAAGGAGCGTATCGCTTCCTCCTTCGGCGAGATCGATCGCGCCGAGGCGCTCGCCATCAAGCGCGGCACGGGGCTGCTCGCCTCCGTCGGCTCGACGGCGCCCTTCGTCGGCCTGTTCGGCACGGTGTGGGGCATCATGAACAGTTTCATCGGCATTTCCAAGGCGCAGACGACCAATCTCGCGGTTGTCGCGCCGGGCATCGCCGAAGCTTTGCTCGCGACCGCGATCGGTCTTTTCGCCGCTATCCCGGCGGTGTTGATCTACAATCATCTCGCCCGTCAATCGACGGCCTATCTCGAACTCGTCTCCAATCTCTCCGGCGAATTGCTCCGCATCGCTTCGCGCGATCTTGATCGCGGCAGGCAAGGCTCCGCCAAGATTCACGCTGCGGAGTAATTGAGTCATGGCGGGCCAGATCCATACCGATCTTCAGGAAGCGCATGAGATCAACGTCACGCCGTTTATCGACGTGATGCTGGTTCTGCTGATTATTTTCATGGTCGCGGCGCCGCTCGCCACGGTCGATCTCCCTGTCGACCTGCCGGCTTCCAACGCCGCGCCGCATGAGAAGCCGGACAAGCCCGTCTATCTGACGATTCAGTCCGACCTTGCGCTCGCGCTCGGCGAGACGCCGGTCAAGCGCAACGATCTGATCTCGACGCTTGACGCGCATCTTGGCGACAAGAACAAACGCATCTATCTGCGCGCCGACACGAGCGTGCCCTATGGGGAAATGATGGCGGTGCTGGAGCGGCTCCGCGCGGGCGGCTATCTCAAGGTCGCGCTCGTCACGCTCGACGCCGGCGGTAAGGCGCCGGACGCGGTCCAATGAGCTTCGCCGCTTCTCTGCAAACTCCGCAGTCGAGCGGAAAACTGTGGGGCGCCGCAATCGCCGGCGCCGTGTTTTTGCATGTCGCCGGCGCGACGGCGGCCCTGCTGACTCTCAGCGGAGAGATCGACGACAGCGCCTCTGGCGCGCCCGCGATCGAACTGACGCTTGAACCTGCCGCGCCGCGAGACGCCGAAGCCGCCGATCTCCCGCCCGGCCCATTGACGGATGAGTCGGCCGCCGCCGCGCCTTCCGTCGCCGCGGCCGAGACGAAGGAGACGAAGGAGGAGAATATTTCCCGCGTCGAGGCGGAAGAGGCCGAACTGACGCGCAACACCAAGCCAGACAAGCCGGTAGAAGAAGAGAAGACGCATCAGGCGCAGGAGGTGCTCTCCGCCGAGTCCGCCGCGTCGGAAGCGACCGCGCCGCCAAAGTCGGACGTCGAGAAACAGTCCGACGCGCCCGTCGCGCCCGTGCAGGGCGCCGACGCGGTGGCGAATGCAGTGAAGCAGACGTGGCAGAAACAATTGGTGGCGCATCTCAATCGCCACAAGCGCTATCCCGGCGGCCTCGGCCGTCGATCCGCTGAGGCAAGCGTTTTCTTCACCCTCGACCGGCGCGGTCATGTCGTCAGCTACAGCGTCAAACATTCGTCCGGCCATCAGGCCTTCGACGATGCGGCGCTCGCCATGATGAAGCGCGCCGACCCCGTGCCGCCGCCGCCGCCCGTGATCGCCGATGAAGGATTGACCTTCGAGGTGCCGGTGCATTTCGGCAAGAATGTTCGCGCGGACGGCAGATAGCCGCATCATAAGCGCTAACCCCCGCAAGCGCGGCGATATCGATAGCGCCGCGCGTCGTTGCGCGATTTCTTTCAGATCGGGCGGCCGGCGCAGCCTCGGTTTTGCGGCGTTAAGCGCTTGGCCGCCGTCCGGCCGCGCCGCCAATCTCTGACGGGCTAATGGCGGAACTCTCGATCAGCGTGAGGCGCCGCCTCTAGGCCCAGCAGGCAAGAGCGGCTCGTGATGGCGTCCCCGTAAATTGGAGCGGCGGGCGCGCGAGGCGCCCCCGCCGCTCCCATTACGGATCTCGTAAAAGCAGAGAAGTTATGTGTCGCCTTGCGCGCGGCGATCAGGAAAGAAAATGGCGGCAGGCAAGGAGCCCCGCATATGCGAGCGCATTCGCCGCGCCCAACCATAACCAGGCGCGTTTGCCGCTCTGGAAAAGAAAGCAGAAGCTCAAAACGCCGAGCCAAACAGGCGCAATGAGCCACATCACCAACTGATATTTGTTTGGGGTCGTGAAGCCGCCGGGACCCAGCCGCGCAAACAGTCCCGAGATCGCCAGCGCCAGGGTGAAGCCGAGAATCGTCCCCGCGGAGGTCTTGCTCAGCCAGTCTCGTCTAATCTCGCTCATTTCCTTCTCCTCAGCAGGATCGGCAGCGCCCCGAGACAGGGGAAAAGAATGAGAAGGACCATCGACAGCGTCAATGTCGCGAAGATGGCCGTGGAGAGCTGGAGCGTTCGCCCCCATAGCCATCCGCCGAGCACGATGAGCGCCATGCCGCCGATGCGGCTCGGCAAGGCCGGCAGAGGTCGCGAGCGCCAGCGCTGATGGGGCGCGCCGAGATAGAGGCTCGCGGCCCCCGTCGCGATGGCGACGAAGGCCGCGAGTTGAAAGGTTGCGGGCGAAAGAGTCATCGTCCGCTCTCCAGCGTCAGAAGTTGAAGGTCGCCGACAGCAGCACCGTGCGCGGCGAGCCGATCGTGGCGTAACCGTCGTTGAAGGCGCCGTTCCAATAGCTGTGGTCGAGCAGATTGTTCACATTCGCCCGGAACGTCATGTCCGTGCCGTAAACTTTGGTCGTATAGCGCATGCCCGCATCGAGGCGCGTCCATTCGGGAATCCTGTAATAGTTCCATGAGTCGAGATATTGCGCGCTCGTGTAAACGACGCGGCCCTCCGCCGTCAGCCCGAGAAGATAGGGGATGTCGTATTCGCCATAGAGATTGACCTGCCATCTCGGTATGCCGAAGGCGTTCCTTCCGTCATATTGTCCATTCGTGCTTTTGGTGATGACACCGACCGTATAGGAGACGCCGCCCAGCAGGCGGAAGCCTTCGACCGGCTCGCCAAAGACGGTCCACTCTATGCCCTGATTGCGTTGCCGGCCATCGGCGTTATAGGCGTTGCCGACTTTCATCAGCGCCGGCCGCTCGATTTCGAAGAAGCTGAGCGTATTGGCGAGATTGCCCAAATCGAGCTTCGCGCCCGTCTCGACTTGCCTTGAGACGAAAGGCGGGAAGGCTTGATTGTAATTGCTCGCCGTCACGTCGGTGACGCGATCGCCCTGCGTGAGGCCTTCGATATAATTGGCGTAGAGCGACAGGCGCTTGTCCCATGGCTTGACGATCAGAGCGAAGGCGGGCGAGAGCCGGTGCCTGTCATAGGCGGCCGTCTCGCGGCCCGTCAGCGCGTCATATGTCTTGCTCAGCACGCGTTGGCTGCGCAGGCCGCCGGTGAATTGAATGCGCTCGTCGAAGGCCGATACGGTGTCGGCGAAGGCGAGGCTCGCCAGATAGTTGTCCCCCGATTTTCTCGGATCGGTCGTGTAATACGGCTGCCCCGGAACATATGCCCGGCCAGGGATGAAGGAGGGCGGGGGCGCCTGCGGCGGTACGACGGGAATATAAATATTGGAGCTAAAGGCTGCCGAGGCGCCAAATTCGGAAGCCGTGGCGAACTTCAGCGCCGAGGCGCTCACGACGAATTGGTGCTTGAGTGGACCCGTATCGAATTGGCTGCGTATGCCGCCCTGCGACGACAGCGAATTGGTGTAGCCGCGCAGATTGACGACGCGCGGCGCCCTGAAGTTGCCGAGCAAATTGACGCCGACCGCCGCGGTCCCGTTGGTGAAGCCGAAGTTGCGGCTGTCGGAGAAACCGATGCCGCCGAAAACCGTGACATTCTCCATGATGTCGAATTCGCCGCGTCCGAGGACGGCCGCATTCTGGAATCTGCTATTGGCGCCGACAAAGAGATTCTTGCTCGAATGCGGCGCGGCGGCGACGCCAATGCCGGTGAAGCTCGCCATGAAAGAGCTGCCGTTCTTGAAAATTTCCTGGTCGTGATAGGCGTCGACCGACAGCCTCACGCGCTCTTCGCGAAAATCGAGCGACAGCGCGTTCAGACCGCGCACTTTCCATTGTTCGTCGATCGTCGATTCGCCGCCGCGATAGACGCCGTTATAGCGAACGCCGAACTGGTTGTGGTCGCCGCCGCGCCGGGCGACGTCGATATGGGTTCCAAACTGTGAAGCCGACGTAAAGTCGGTGCTGATGCTGGTGATGGGCTTATCGCCCGCATGTTTGGTGACAAGATTGATCGAACCGCCCACCGCGCCGAACGGCGCCATGCCATTGAGCAGGGCGGCGGGTCCTTTGAGCACTTCGACGCGCTCCAGGAATTCGGTCGGGACATGTCCGTCCGGCGCCAGGCCATACATGCCGTTGAGCGCCAGTTCGCTGCCCAGCACCTGAAAGCCGCGAATTCGGAAATTCTCGCGCATATGGCCCGACGACGTCGTGACGCGAACAGAGGGATCGTTCTCCAAAACCTCCTGCAGCGTGCGCGCCTGCTGGTTCTCGATCAGCGCCGACGTGTAGCTCGTCACGTTGAAGGGCGTGTCCATGAAGTCGCGATTGCCGAGCATGCCGAGACGGGCGCCGCGGGCGATCTCGCCGCCGGCGTAGGCGGGCGGCAAATTGCCGATTTCGCCCTGCGCCGGCGTCGTCGCCACGCTCGGACCGCCGGAAAGCGGCGCGCCGGCCGAGGCTTGCGCCGCC
>NZ_JAZHYN010000049.1:0-20916 GCF_036576025.1 Methylocystis borbori
TCGGCGCGGAAATCGGCGGGCCGGTCATTCCGAAGTTCGTCGCCGGCGATATGCCCTAAGCGATCAATAAATATAAGCGCCCCAAGCGCTAGCCTCTCCCCCCGGCGACCCAAATCGCCGGGGGGTTTTACGTTCCAGGTAGGCTTTCTTCCCGCCCTTGCGACTTTCCAAGCGTTCTCGTTTCAACCGCTTGTTTCGGCAGGGAACGCTGACTATAAATTGAGCGGGGCGCAAGCTCTCGAGACATGTTCGAGACGAGCGCGCGTTGCGCCGCAAAGCTGGCGGCCCGCCCGGACGTCAAAGGCGACGGGTCGTTGAGGAGCATGCGCCGCCTTCATGTCCAGCCTTTCGGAAGTCTTTAACGCGAGCGCGGCGAACGCGTGGATATTCGTTCCCAGCGCCGTCGCGCTCGGGGCCTTGCACGGACTCGAGCCGGGACATTCCAAGACGATGATGGCCGCCTTCATCGTCGCGGTTCGCGGGACGGCGACGCAGGCGGTTCTTCTCGGTCTGGCCGCGACGCTCTCCCATACGGCGATCGTCTGGGCGATCGCCCTGACGGGCCTATATTTCGGCGCCCAATTCAACGCCGAAGCGAATGAGCCCTATCTCCAGATCGCCTCGGGCGCGCTGATCCTCATCGTCGCGCTCTGGATGGCGTGGCGAAACTGGCGCGACATCGCCGCTTCAAGCCGCGCGCGGAGCGCAGCGCAGGCGTCCGCCGCCGCGCACCGTCAAGAAAGCGGCGCGTCGCACGCGCATCTCCAGGCGCATGAGCGCGGCCGCGCCGAGGTCCAACTCGCCGACGCCGGCGTGCCGCACAGCCATGAGGAAGAGGAATTCGAAAGCGATCTTCTGGAGCTCGATCCGACCGTTTACGCCGACGCGCATGAACGCGCGCATGCGCTCGATATCGAACGCCGCTTCGCCCATAAGCGCGTGACGACCGGCCAGATCATTCTTTTCGGCCTGACGGGCGGCCTCATCCCCTGTCCGGCCTCGATCACTGTGCTGCTGCTCTGCCTTCAGGTCGGGCGCTTTGGCCTCGGCGCCGCGCTCGTCCTTTGTTTCAGCGTCGGCCTCGCGCTCACGCTGGTCTTCGTCGGCGTCGCCGCGGCGCTCGGCCTGCGTCACGCGGTTTCGCGCTGGCCGGCAGTCGAGAAGCTCGCGGCGCGGGCGCCTTTTCTGTCGAGCGCGATCGTCGCGACAATCGGCCTTTATACGATCGCGACCGGCGCGGCGGCCATCGGCTAGGCTCGCTACTCGCTTCCGTGGAACGCCGATTTGCGCACCTTGGCGGTGATCGGCGCGTCGAGGAAGAAGTCGAGCATGGCGTCGACGCGCGGATCGACGGCATAGGCCGAAAAATCCACGACGCCTTCCTCCATCAGCACATTCACATCGATGAGGAAATTGCCGGAGCAGCTCGCGGCGGGCCGCGTCAGAATCGCATGGGCGGCGTCGGCGACGATCTCGGGTTTGCGCGCATGGCGCATCGCCTCTTCGCCGCCCAGCAGATTGCCGACGGCGGCGGTCGCAATCGCGGTCTCCGGCCACAGCGAATTTACCGCGACGCCGGCTTTCGCCAAATCCCTGGCGAGGCCGAGCGTGACGAGGCTCATGCCATATTTCGCCATCGTATAGGCGAGGTTGGGCGAGAACCATTTGGGATTGAGGTCGAGCGGCGGCGATAAGGTGAGGATGTGCGGATTGGCGGCCTTGCGCAAATGCGGCAGCGCCGCCTTGCAGCACAGATAGGTCCCGCGCGCATTGATCTGCTGCATCAGATCGAAGCGTTTCATCTCCAGCGCGTCGATGCCGCGCAGATCGATGGCGCTGGCGTTGTTGACGAGAATGTCGACGCCCCCGAAAGAGGAGACCGCCTGCGCCATCGCCGCCTCGACTTGATCGTCGAAACGAATGTCGCAGGGCACGGCCAGCGCCTGCCCGCCGGCGGCCTCGATCTCGGCGGCGGCCGTGTAGATCGTGCCCGGAAGTTTCGGATTGGCGATCACGCTCTTCGCGGCGATGACGATATTCGCGCCGTCGCGCGCGGCGCGTAGCGCGATCGCGAGGCCGATGCCGCGGCTCGCCCCGGTGATGAAGAGGGTCTTGCCGGCGAGCGAGCGCGTCATTGGACGCTCGTTTTCGAGATGACGGGCGGGTTCACGCCGCGACCTGCGCCGGATAGCCCGCCTCGGTGATCGCTTTCGCGAGCGCCTCGGCGTCCCTGGGCGACGGCGTCACATCGACCCGGCCGGTCGCAAGATCGACCTTCACTTCCGCGCCAGGTTCGACCGCCTGCACCGCCTTGGTGACATGGCTGACGCATTTATTGCAGGTCATTTCCTTCACGCTGAATGTCGTCATGGCTTCCTCCTTGATTTCTTTCAGTTGTTCTCGCGTCTCGACGGCGGCGTCTTCGCGCGCCAATCCCGGCGGCTGGAAGCGGCGCAGCCGCAGCGCGTTCGACAGTACGAAGACGCTCGAGAGCGCCATGGCCGCCGCCCCGAGCATGGGCGAGAGCGTCATGCCGTTGACGGGATAAAGCGCGCCCGCCGCGACGGGAATAAGAAGGGCGTTATAGCCGAAGGCCCAGAACAGATTCTGTTTGATGTTGCGCATCGTCGCATGGGAGATGGCGAGCGCCGTCGGCACCTTGGCGAGATCGCCCGACATCAGCACGACATCGGCGGCCTCGATGGCGATGTCGGTTCCCGTGCCGATCGCTATGCCCGCGTCGGCCGCCGCGAGAGCCGGCGCGTCATTCACGCCGTCGCCGACGAAGGCGATCTTATTCGCTTCGCGCAGACGCTCAACTTCCGCGACCTTGCCCTCCGGCAAGACGCCCGCGACGACTTCGTCGATGCCGAGCCGCTTCGCGATGGCCCTGGCCGTCCGCGCGTCGTCGCCGGTGATCATCGCCGTCCTCACGCCCATGGCGTGCAGCGCGTCGATCGCGGCGCGGCTTGTGGGCTTCAATTCGTCGGCGACCGAGAGGATCGCCGAGAGCCTGCCGTCGACGGAAATATAAAGCGGCGTCTTGCCGTCGTCGGCGAGTGCGGCGGCTTTTTCGGAGAAAGGCGTCGCGTCAACGCCGAGCGTCGCCATGAAACGCTCCGCGCCGATGGCGAGCGTCTTGCGCTCGACGAGGCCCGTCACGCCCATGCCGGCAATGGATTTGAAGTCGGCGCAGGGCGCGAGCGCGAGGTCGCGGTCCTTGGCGGCGACGACGAGCGCCGCGCCGACAGGATGTTCCGACTGCGCCTCGACGCTCGCGGCGAGCCGCAGGAGTTCATTCTCCTCGTCGCCGCGCGCCGCGACGAGGTCGGTGAGCCGCGGCTTGCCAAAGGTGAGCGTGCCGGTCTTGTCGAAGGCGATCAGCGTCGCCTCGCGCAATGTCTGCAGCGCTTCGCCTTTGCGGAACAGCACCCCAAGCTCGGCGGCGCGTCCGGTGCCGGTCATGATGGCGGCGGGCGTCGCAAGGCCCATGGCGCAGGGGCAGGCGATGATGAGCACGGCGACGGCGTTGACGAGCGCATAGGTGAGGCGCGGTTCGGGGCCGATCAGCATCCAGACGACGAAGGTCAGCGCCGCGACCGCGAACACAGCCGGCACGAAGACGGCGGTGACGCGATCGACCAGCGCCTGAATGGGAAGCTTCGCGCCCTGCGCCTGCTCGACCATGCGGATGATGCCGGCGAGCGTCGTATCGGCGCCCACCCGCGTCGCGCGGAAGGAGAAGGCGCCGGAGCCGTTGACGGTCGCGCCCGTGACCGCCGCGCCCGGCTTTTTCGCCACGGGCTCCGGCTCGCCCGTCACCATCGATTCGTCGACATGGGAGGCGCCCTCCGTCACCACCCCGTCGGTCGGAATGCGCTCGCCCGGCCGCACCAGCACAATGTCGCCGACGCGCACGTCGTCGATATCGACGTCGAGGATCTGATTGTCGCGTTCGACGCGCGCGGTCTTCGGCTGCAAGCGCGCGAGCGCCCGGATCGCCTCGGAGGTGCGGCCCTTGGCGCGCGCCTCCAGATAGCGGCCGAAGAGAATGAGCGTGACGATGACGACGGAGGCTTCGTAATAGACATGGACCGCGCCCTCGGGAAGAAGCTGCGGCAGAAAGGTCGCGACGACCGAATAGAGATAGGCGCTGAGCGTGCCTGTCGCGACCAGGGCGTTCATGTCGGGCTGGCCGCGCAGCAGCGCCGGCACGCCCTTGAGGAAGAAGACGAGGCCGGGGCCGAAGAGAACGATCGAGGCGCAAAGGAAGGAGATGTGGCGGACCATCTCATGGCCGATCGCCGCCATCTCCCAGTCGTGGAAGCCGGGGATGACATGCGCGCCCATCTCCAGCGCGAACACCGGCGCGGCGAAGATCGCCGCGAAGACGAGGCGCCATTGCAGCGCGCGCATCTCTTCATTGCGCCGCGCTCGCTCGCGATCCTCGGCGCCGGCGCCCGCCTCGATCCCGCGCGGCTCGTAGCCCGCCGCGACAATGGCGGCGCGCAGGCGCTCGGCAAGGCCGGGGCCGGCGAGGGCGCGAACGCTCGCGCGCTCTGTCGCGAGATTGACCCTGGCGTCGATGACGCCGGGCACGCCGCGCAACGCCTTTTCGACATGGGCGACGCAGGAGGCGCAGGTCATGCCGCCGACGCCGAGCTCGATCGCCTCAATCACGGGCTCATAGCCCGCGTCCGACACGGATTTGACGAGCGCGGCGACAGTCGCGCCCGGCGCCAGCGCGACCTTCGCGCGTTCGGTCGCGAGATTGACGCTGGCCGACGTCACCCCCGGGGTATGGGCAAGCGCCTTTTCGACATGCGCGACGCAGGAGGCGCAGGTCATGCCGCGCACATTGAAATCGAGCGTCTCGCCGTTTACCGCTGGGTTTTGAGCGTCCATTTCCGCCGCCTCGCTCGCGCCGCCGTCGCGCGCGGATGAGTTTAATGAGTTTAGAGCCAACGGCGCGTGCGCGCCATATAGGCGCGATAGGCCGAGCCGAATTTGTCGAGAAGATGCCGCTCTTCCGGCTCGATCGCGAGCTTCGTCAGGGCGAAGGCGAGAGCCGGCGTCAGGAGAAGCGTGAAGGGAGAGCCGAGCAAAAGGCCGAGGCCGAAGACCAGCGCGACATGCGAGACATAGATGGGATTGCGCGAATAGCGGAACGGCCCCTCCGTGACGAGCGTCGAAACCGCGCGATGCGGCATGATCGTCGTGCCGTGGCGCGCAAGCAGCCGCGCGCACCACACGTCGTTCGCCAGCGCCATGACGATGATCGCGACCCCCGTCGCTTCCGCAACAGAGAAGGGGACGCGGTCGGAAAGCTTGCTTCCGGTCGCGGCGTCAAGCGCGAGGCCGGCCGCAAAGGTCGCCGCCATCAGGATCGGCGGCCAGGGCGTTCGGGAAGGCGGCTCATCGACGCGCGCGGGCCTGATCATACGGCTCCTCCGGGACGACATTCAATGATCTAGATTGCGGCGGAAGCCGGCTTTTTCAAGTGCGGCCCATTGTCAGGGTTGACTTGACGCCTGGCGCGTCCTGTGTCAAGTCTATCTTGACAGAGGAGCGACCGATGCGCGTCCTGCCCAAGCGAAAGCTGCGTTGTTCATTCTGCAAGAAGTCCGAGACCGAGGCCGCGCGGCTCATCGCCGGCGCGGCGGGCGGCTACATCTGCGACGACTGCGTCGGCGTATGTAACAAGATCCTTGACGCGACGCCCTCGCCGTTCAAAAGTTGGGACGAGCTTTCGGAGGCGCAATTGCTCTCCGCGATCAAGGCGAGCGAAGCGAGCGTGGGGGCGCTGCATTCCCTCATTCATGCGCAGGTGGCGGCGCTCCGCAAACGCGATGTAAGCTGGGCGGAGATCGGCAAGGCCCTGGGCGTGTCGCGGCAGGCGGCCTGGGAGCGCTTCTCCTGAGTAAAGTTCAATCCTTCATGCTCGAACGCTATCGGGAGGACCTCGCGAAGCTCGCCGCGCGCGACAGGCTGCGCGCGCTGGCGCCGCGCGCCGGCCTCGACTTCGCCTCGAACGATTATCTCGCGCTCGCCGAGTCGCCGGAGCTCGCCGCCGCGGCGTCGGCGGCGCTCGCGCGCGGCGTTCCGATCGGCGCGGGCGGTTCGCGGCTCCTGCGCGGCAATCATCCCGAGCATGAGGCGCTGGAGGGGGAAGCCGCGCGTTTCTTCGGTTCGGAAAGCGCGCTCTATTTCTCGGCGGGCTTTAGCGCGAATGAAGCGTTGCTCGCGACGGCGCCGCAACGGCACGATCTCATTCTTTACGATTCCCTCGTCCACGCCAGCGCGCATGACGGCATGCGCCTCTCTCTCGCCTTCTCCGCAAAATTTCCCCATAATGACGCGAGCGCCGCCGAGGAGGCGATCCGCGCCTGGCGCGGCAAGGGCGGCCGCGGCCGCGTCTGGATTGTCGTCGAAAGCCTTTACAGCATGGATGGAGACAAGGCGCCGCTCGATGATTTTTCCGCGCTCGCCGCGAAGAACGAAGCCTTTCTCGTCATCGACGAGGCGCATGCGACAGGCGTTTATGGCCCTGGCGGGCGCGGGCTCGCGGCGCGTTTCGAGGGCGCCGAAAATGTCGTGACGCTGCATACATGCGGCAAGGCCTTGGGGGTCATGGGCGGGCTTCTCTGCCTGCCGCGCGCCTTGCGCGATTTTCTCATCAACCGCTGCCGGCCCTTCATCTTCGCGACGGCGCCGTCGCCGCTCGTCGCGGCTATCGTGCGCGGGGCGCTGACGCTGATCGAGCGCGCGGACGACAGGCGCGCGGCGCTCGCCGCGCGCGTCGCCTTCGCGGGCGAAGAATTGCGGCGCGTCTGCGGGATCGAACCCTCCGGCTCGCAGATACAGCCGATTGTCGTCGGGGCCGATTCCCGCGCCACGACTCTCGCCGCCCGCATGCAGGCGCACGGCTATGACATTCGCGCCATTCGCCCGCCGACGGTGCCGGAAGGGGCGGCGCGGGTGCGCATCGCGCTCACGCTCCACGCCAGCGAAGAAGAGCTTGCCCGTATGATCGCACATCTTGGCGAAGAACTCGGAAGGCTTGAGCCATGAGCACACGTTTCGTCATCGTCGGAACCGACACCGGCGTCGGCAAGACCGTCGTCTCCGCCGCGCTCGTCGGCGCGCTCGACTCCTTCTACTGGAAACCGGTGCAGGCGGGGCTCGACGGCGAAACGGACTCGCAAACCGTCGCGCGGCTCTCGGGCGCTCCGGCGCATCGCATCCTGCCTGAGGCCTGGCGCTTGCGACGGCCCGCGTCGCCGCATCTCGCCGCGCGCGACGAGGGCGTCGCGATCGATATTGACGCGCTCGATCCGCCGCTGAGCGATGGCCCGCTTGTCATCGAGACGGCGGGCGGCGTCATGACGCCGCTGAATGGGGACGTGCTGACGATCGATCTCCTCCAACGCTGGCGCCTGCCGGTCGTTCTCGTCGCGCGCGTGAGGCTCGGCGTGATCAATCACAGTCTCTTGACGCTCGAAGCGCTCGGGCGGCGCGGCCTTGAAATTCTCGGCGTCGTTTTCGTCGGCGAGGAAGACGAGGGGGTCGAACGCTCGATCGCGGCGCTCGGCGACGTGCCCGTGATCGGTCGCCTGCCGGAACTCGATCCGCTCGATGCGCAAACCTTGCGCGCGGCTTGCGACGCCGGCATGGCGAAAGACGCTTTCGGAAGCGACA
The DNA here is from genome assembly GCF_036576025.1 of Methylocystis borbori. NCBI lineage: Bacteria > Pseudomonadati > Pseudomonadota > Alphaproteobacteria > Hyphomicrobiales > Methylocystaceae > Methylocystis > Methylocystis borbori. Next base: position 7,699 of record NZ_JAZHYN010000049.1, read on the forward strand.
TTTGAGCCTTGTGACCCAATCGCCCGTCTGGCGGCCTTTCACGCAGCATGCGCTGCAGCCCGGGGCTTTCAAGATCGCGCGGGCGGAGGGCGCCTGGCTCGAGGGCGAGGACGGCGCACGATTTCTCGACGCGATTTCCTCCTGGTGGGTGATCACGCACGGCCATCGCCACCCCATGATCACGCAGGCGATCCGCGAGGAGACCGAAAAGCTCGACCAGATCATTTTCGCCGGCTTCACCCATGAGCCGGCGGAGGCGCTGGCGCGCCGCCTCGTGGCGCTGACGCCGGAAGGGCTCGATTACGTCTTCTATTCCGACAGCGGCTCGGTCTGCGTCGAAGTCGCGATCAAAATGGCGCTGGGCTTCTGGCGCAATCGCGGCGAGGCGCGCGCGCGCATCCTCGCGCTGGAGCATGGCTATCACGGCGACACGGTCGGGACCATGTCGGCGGGCGCGCGCTCGCCTTTCAATGCGCCCTATGAGCCATTGCTATATGACGTGACGCGCATTCCTTTCCCCGCGGCCGGACGCGAGCAGGAGACGCTCGACGCGCTGGAGCGCGCTTGTCGCGAAAAGCCCGCGGCTCTCCTCGTCGAGCCGCTGATTCTCGGCGCCGGCGGCATGCTGATCTATGGCGGGCGGACGCTCGCCGAAATGAAGCGCATTTGCGAAGCCCATGGCGTTCTTTTCATCGCCGACGAAGTGATGACGGGCTTCGGGCGCACGGGAACGCTCTTCGCCTGCGAGCAGGCGGGCGTCGTCCCTGACATCGCCTGCTACGCCAAGGGCCTCACCGGCGGGGCGCTGCCGCTCGCCGTCACTATGTGCCGCCGCGAGATTTTCGAGGCGCATTTGTCGCCTGAGCGCGCGCGCGCCTTTTTTCATTCGAGCTCCTATACGGCGAATCCGATCGCCTGCGCGGCGGCGCTCGCCAATCTCGACATCTGGGCGACGGGCGAGCCGCAGGCGCGCGTCGAAAAGCTCTGCGATATGCAGGAAATGCGGCTGGCGCATTTCGCCGGGGACAAGCGCTTCTCCAATGTCCGGCGCCTCGGCGTCATTACGGCGCTCGACCTCACTGTCGCGGATAAAGGCTATCTTTCGACGATCGGGCTCGATCTGATGCGCTTCTTCAATGCGCGCGGCCTGCTGCTGCGCCCGCTCGGGGAGACCATCTATGTCTTTCCGCCCTATTGTGTGGAGGAAGCCGAACTCGATCTCGTTTACGAGGCGATCGACGAGGCGGCGGCGCGGTTCGGGAAGCCTTAGCGCGCTTTCCGATCAGACGATTTCGTCTGATCGATAAGAAATCGCGCCAAATCTATAAGCTGGAGCAAGTTCTGATCGAAAAAGTCTGTCAACTCTTTCGCGATTTGCTCTAACGCTCCAATTCCGTCTTCACGCTTTTTCCGCGTCCTTCGTCGGCGATCGCCTTCTCGCGCGCGAGGATTTCGTCCTTGAGCGCGCGGCGCAAAATCTTTCCGACATTGGTCTTGGGCAGGCTCTCGCGGAATTCGAAATAGCGCGGAAGCTTGTAGCTCGTAAGTTGTTCATGGGCGAAGGCGCGCAATTCCTCGCGCGTGAGGCTCGGATCGCGCGCGACGATGAAGGCCATGGGCGCTTCGCCCGAATGTTCGTGCGGCACGCCGATCACGGCGGCCTCCTTCACCTTCGGATGCTGGACCAGAATCTCTTCGACCTCGTTGGGATAGACATTGAAGCCCGAGACGAGAATCATATCCTTCAAGCGATCGACGATCTTGATGAGGCCGTCTTCCGCCATCATCGCGATATCGCCGGTTTTGAAAAAACCGTCGGCCGTCATCGCATTGGCGGTTTCCTCGGGCCTACGCCAATAGCCCGCCATAAGCTGCGGGCCTCTTATGCAGAGTTCGCCGCGTTCGCCGATGGGCGCGATGTCGCCCTCGGGCGTGCGCAGCGAGACTTCCGTCGAAGGGATCGGATAGCCGATCGCGCCGGTGAATTCGACGATGTCGGGGTGATTGATCGTGACGATCGGCGAGGTTTCGGTCAGTCCATAGCCTTCGACGATAGGCTTGCCCGTCAGCGCCTTCCATTTATGCGCGACGGTCTCCTGCGTCGACATGCCGCCAGAGAAATTGAACGCGAGACCGGAGAAGTCGACCGACTGGATTTTGGAGTGGTCCGCGAGCGCCGCGTAAAGCGTGTTCACGCCGCAAAACAGCGTGAAGGGCGTCTTGCGCAAAGTTTTGATGAAGCCGTTGAGATCGCGCGGATTGGCGATGAGCAGGCAGCAGCCGCCGACCTTGACGAGAAGCAGACAACAGGCCGTGAGCGCGAAAACATGATAGAGCGGCAGCGCCGTCACCATGATCAGCGGCTGGCGCGATTCGAGCAGCGGCTTCAGCCAGGCCCAGGACTGCTCGACATTGGCGGCGACGTTGCGATGAAGCAGCATCGCGCCCTTGGCGACGCCGGTCGTGCCGCCGGTGTATTGCAGGAAGGCGATGTCGTCGGGCGCGACGCGCAAGGGCTTGAACGGCTCCTCGGCGCCGGACTGCAGCACCTGCGAGAAGGCGACGCAGCCCGACAGACGATAGGCGGGAACCATGCGCTTGATCCAGCGCGAGGCGAGATTGACGATGAGGCCGCGCAGCCCCATGAGATCGCCGGGCTTCACGATGATGGCGCGCTCAAGCTTCATATGAGGCCAGGCGGCCTCGACCGTATGCGCGAAATTTTCGAAAACGAAGAGAAACCGCGCCCCCGCGTCGTTGATCTGATGCTCCAGCTCATGCGGCGTGTAGAGCGGGTTGACGTTGACCACGACGCCGCCCGCCATGAGCGCGCCGAAAAGGATCGCGGGATAGGCGAGAACATTGGGCGACATGATCGCGACGCGGTCGCCTTTCCGCAGGCCGCGCGATTGCAGCCAGGCGGCGACCGAGACGGCGGCCTTGCCGAGTTCGGCGTAGGTCAGCGTCGCGCCGAGGCTCTCCATCGACGGGCGATCGGGAAATTGCGCGACGCTCGCATTGAACATGTCGACGAGCGTCGAATAGGATGATCTGTCGATCTCCGGCGGAACGTCCTTCGGATAGGAGGCGAGCCAGGGCCGCGCCGCATAGGGGTCGTCTTTTCTGTCCGCGCCCGTCATATCGGCCTTGCGCTCCCGGCAATCGCTATGTCCGCATCCAAGAAATGTTCGTTTCCGCGAATCGGCGCCATTTTTCAAGATAGCGCGTCTAAAGCCGATAAAACGTTACTCAGGCGGCCGTCTATTGCTGCAATGCAGCGCGGGGCGTCAGGCGGCCGCGGACGGGGCGAAGCCGAGGCCAAAGAGAAGCGCGAGGCCGAGCGCGAGCACCAGAAGGGCGGCGAGAAGCTCCGCGCCGCGCGCGAGGACAAGCGCGCGTCGCGAGTCCTTCGTCCCGAATCGCAGAACCGCGCCCTTGGCGTAAACGGCGGTCGCGGCAAGCGCCCCCGTGGTGATGGCTGTGCCCGCCGACATCGCCATGACGGCGGCGGCGCCCGCCGCGAAAAGCCCCTGCGACAGCGTGAAGACCAGCACGAGAATGGCGCCGGAGCAGGGACGCAGCCCCGCCGCGATCACCGTCGCCGCTGCGTCCGCCCAGCGGAATTTCGGGCCCGCCAGCGTCTCCGGGTCGATCGCATGGACGCAGTTCGCGTCGTGAACATGACTGGGATCATCGATCGCCTCGCAGACGAAGCCGCCGCGCGCGACGGGCGCGGCCGCCAGAGCGCGCTGCGAAAAAGTGGAGTCCGGTTTTTCGCGCAAAGCGCGCTCTAAATTTTTGGAGCCGATCACGTTATCTGCATTTGGGCGATTCCGCCCAAATGCAGCGTGATCTAGCGGCGCGTCGAGGGCGGCGGCGAGCGCCCGGCCCTTCACGAAGACGAGCCTTGCGCCGAGCGCCGCTATGGCGGCGTAGCTCGCGAGCTCGATAAGGCGCGCGGCGTCGTTCATCTGCGGCGCCGTAGCGTGGAAGATCGCCGCCGCCGCGCCGACGACGCCGATCGCGACGAGCCCCTGCAGCAGGGCGGCGAGCCCCGCGAGCAGCAGGCCGCGCTTCAGCGCCGTCTCATTGGCGAGCATATAGGAGGCGAGCACCGCCTTGCCGTGGCCGGGACCCGCGGCGTGAAAGACGCCATAGGCGAAACTCGCCGCGGCGAGGACGAAAAAGGCGGAGCCGTCGGTTTTGAGCGCGCGCGCCGCTGTCTGCAATTCGCTATGGAACTTGTTCTGCCAGGCGAGGACGAGCCCCACAAAGCCTGTCGCCGCGCCGGGCGCCGCTTCCTGGCCGCCGACGGCGAATGGATGGCGCGCCTGGGCGAGGGCGGGCGAAGCCGCCATCGCCGTCACCGCCGCGCCGGCGAGCGCGATCCATAACCACCGGCGCTCGATCCTCACGGGCAGGCCACGATGGCCCGGGTCGCGAGCTTCATGCCGAAATCGGAGCCCGGCGACATGTTCTGGAAAAAAGCCTCGCTCAATTTTTGATTGTCCGTCGCCAGCAGCGGCGCGGGTTCGACGAGGCTGAGCGAGCATCCGGCGGGGGCCTGCGCCAGGGTGACGGGATTTTTCTTCTCAAGGTCGAAGGCGACGAAATAGGTCGGATCATAGACCTGAAAGGAAAAAGGCTTTTTCGCCGAGACGGGGTTCGCGAGCGGCAGGAAGAAGCGCAGCGTCACGATTTTCTTCTCATTGGCTTCCAGCGAGACGTTCTCCGGCGGCTTGAAGGCGAGTTTGGCGCTGTTCTGCTTGGCGAAGGTGAAGAATTCGAATTCGGCGAGCGATTCGACGTTGGTTTGCGCGAGCGGCGCAAGCTCCTCGGGCGTCGGCGGTTTTCCGTTCTTGCCGAGGCCCTGGACGGCGTAGGCCGAATACATTTCATCGAATTCCCAGGCATGCCGCACGCCCGCGATCTTGCCGTCGGCGGCGAAGACCACTTCGCTGCGCACGGCCACCCAGACATGCGGATGCGCGTCGGCGCCCTCCGGCAAGAGGAGGAGCGACAAGGCGTAGAGAAACGGTCCGATGCGGCCCTTCATGGACGCCTCTGTCTAGGTTTCGAAGGCGGCGAAAACGCGGCGCATGGCTTGCTCTATTCTAACGGCTCGCCCCGCCGCGACGAGCGAATCGTGCGCGCGCGTCGGATATGGGGGGCGACGAGGCCGCCGTAAATCACGAATTTCTATAGCAGTCACGGTTTGGGTTGCCAGAACGCCTTGTTTTGGGCAATTTCCGCCCGATCAGCATTCTGCTCGCTTTTGCCTCCGAGCGGCGTCTGGCGGCGGCCGGATCCAGACGCTTCTCGCGCGGCGGGGCGCGCCCGCATCATTCCGGCCATGACGACGCTCTTTTCTGTTTTTTCCCTCCTCTCCCTTAAAATCTGGCTCGTTCAAATGGCCGCCTATCATGGGTTCGGCCTGTGGTTCGAATGGCTCGACCGGAGCGGGAGCGCGGCGCGCTTCAAGGTGCGGCCGGCCGAGCATCGCAGCTATTTCGAGCTTTTGCCGCGCGTGCTCGCCAACCAGACTTTCGTGCTTCTGCCCGCCATGGCGGGGATGGAGGCGCTCGGCCTCGCCTATGTCGGCCCCGCCCATCTTTCGGCCGCCGCCGTCATTTTCGGCTTCGCTGGCCTGACGGTCGGCCACGACGTCGTCCAATATGTCGCCCACCGGCTGATCCTGCACGAACCGGCGACCCTGCGCCTGTTCGGCCATCATATTCACCACACCACCCGCGCGAGCCGCGCGATCAGCGCCTGTTATATGAGCGCGCCGGACTTCTTTTTCGAGATCGTCTGTCCTTATCTCATACCGCTCGCGCTCATCGGGGGCGGCGGGTCGAACGTCCTCTTCCATTCGGTCGTCGTCGCGGCCGGCGCCTTCGGCGGGCTTTACGAGCATTCCGGCTATGATTTCAGCGTCGATCTGCGCAAGGCGGGCGGCTGGCGCGAGCAGATCGGAAAGCTCCTGTCGAGCGAGGCGCACCGCGCCCATCACAGCTATGGCAATGTCAGCTTTTCCGACGGTTTCGGCTCGTCGAACATCTGCGACACCATATTCGGGACGCGCTGGGACCTCGCGGCGAAAGCGCGCGAGCGCTGAGCGCCGGAAAAGCGGCCGCAATCGCTTGGCGGCGGCGCGAGGCCCGCGATCATTGAATCGAGCCGCGCTCAGGGCATAGTGGAAAATTGGGGAATTTCTCCGGCCGGGCCCTGCCTCGGCGACGAAAATATGTCAAAATACAAAGTTAAAGCGTTGGTGATTCGTCGAATCGACAACGCACGTTGGAGCCTCGCGCGATATGGGATAAAACGTCTTCATGAGTCATCGGTCCATGAATGCGTTTTCGTATATTGAACTGGCGCATTTTATACGCCGAACCGGCGTCCGCTTCGGCGGAAAACGCGTCAAGGCAAGATCGCCCCGGCTTGGGCGGGGGCCATCAGGAGCAGGCCTCTCTTTGAGGCGGCCGTGATCTTGGTTGGCGGAGTAGGGCGTCGGTTCGCGGCAAGGAAGCCCGTCGAACGCGGAACATGCGCCCCGGATATGCGTCGCGCCGAATAGATGCGAGCAAGTAAGCGGCGTAGAGTTCTTTCGCGGGAGATGCACCAGCATGGGCGAGGCGGTCGCCTCAAACACTGATCCTGCCTTCGGCGAGGCGTCGCTCTCCGACCGTTTCGATCTTGGCCGCGCGCGGGTGCTCATGACCGGCACGCAGGCGATCGTGCGCTTGTTGCTGACGCAAAAAGAGCTCGACCGGCGCGCAGGCCTTACCACCGCGGGCTTCGTCACCGGCTATCGCGGCTCGCCGCTCGGCGGCGTCGACGCGCAGATGCACAAGGCCAAAGCGCTCTTCGACGCCAACGACATTCTCTATATGCCGGGCCTCAACGAGGATCTCGCCGCCACCGCCATCTGGGGCGCGCAGCAGGCGGAGATGCGCGGCGAGGGCAAATATGACGGCGTCTTCTCGCTCTGGTACGGCAAGGGGCCCGGCGTCGACCGCAGCGGCGACGCCTTGCGCCATGTCAATCTCGCCGGCGTCTCGCGCCATGGCGGCGCGCTCGCGCTTATGGGCGACGACCACACCGCCGAATCCTCCACGACCGCGCATCAGTCCGACTATCATTTCGTCGATGTGATGATGCCGATCCTGTCGCCGGCCGGCGTGCAGGAGATTCTCGATTACGGCCTCTATGGCTTCGCCATGTCCCGTTTCGCCGGCGTCTGGGTGGGGTTGAAGCTCCTCAAGGACACGGTGGAGTCGACCGCCTCGATCGACGGTTCGCTCGACCGCGTGCGCCCCGTGGCGCCGCTCGATTTCGTCCTGCCGCCGGGCGGGCTCAACATTCGCGCCGGCGACACGGTTCTCGCCCAGGAAGAGCGGATGCAGGAGATGAAGCGCGACGCCATGCTCGCCTTCATCCGCGCCAATCGCCTGAACCGCATCATCACCTCCGGCGGCCAGAATCCAAAGATCGGGATCATCACCGTCGGGAAGTCCTATCTCGACGTGCGCCAGGCGATGGACGATCTCGGGATCGACGAGGTCAAGGCCAATGATCTCGGCCTGCGCCTTTACAAGATCGCCGCGCCCTGGCCGCTGGAGCCTCACGGCCTGCGCGAATTCGCCCGCGGCCTCGACCTCATCATGGTCGTCGAAGAGAAGCGCTCGCTCATCGAAACGCAATTGCGCGAGGAGCTCTACGGCGCGCCGCATCAGCCGCTCTGCATCGGCAAGAAGGACGAGCGCGGCGACTGGCTGTTTCCGGTCAAGGGCGCGCTCGACGCCAATGACGTCGCCATCGCCCTCGGTCGCCGCCTCCTCAAATATCATCCGCTCGAAGAGATCGAGGCGCGCGTGCGCCGCCTCGAACGGCTGCAGGCCCGACGCCGGACGATGACGGACGTCACCTTGCGCGTCCCGCATTTTTGCGCCGGCTGCCCGCATTCGACCTCCACCCATGTGCCGGAGGGCTCGCGCGCCTATACCGGCATCGGCTGCCATTACATGGCGCAATGGATGGACCGCTCGACCGACGGCTACACCCATATGGGCGGCGAGGGCGCGAATTGGATCGGCGAGGCGCCGTTCTCGACGCGCAAACATATGTTCCAGAATTTGGGCGACGGCACCTACAACCATTCCGGGTCGCTCGCCATTCGCTTCGCCGTCGCGACCAACACCAACATCACCTTCAAGATTCTCTTCAACGGCGTCGTCGCCATGACCGGCGGCCAGAAACATGAAGGCGAGCTCACCGTCGAAGCCATCGCGCGCCAGGTCGCGGCCGAAGGCGTCACGAAGATCGCGCTGGTCAGCGACGAGCCGGGCAAATATGCGCCGACGATGGTTTGGCCGTCAGGACTGACCATCCATCACCGCAATGTGCTGAACGAGGTGCAGCGCGATCTGGCGGAGACGGAGGGCGTCACCGTCCTCATCTACGATCAGACCTGCGCCACCGAGAAACGGCGTCTGCGCAAGCGCGGGCTGATGGAGGATCCCGACTCCCGCGTCATCATCAATGAGCTCGTATGCGAAGGCTGCGGCGATTGCGGCGTCGCGTCGAACTGCGTCGCCGTGCAGCCGGTCGAAACCGAATTCGGCCGCAAGCGCCGCATCGATCAATCCGCCTGCAATAAGGACTTTTCCTGCCTCGAAGGCTTCTGCCCGAGCTTCGTCACGGTGCATGGCGGCCGCATGAAGAAAGCGCCGCTGCCTTCCAAAGAAGATACGAGCGGCCAGCCCGATCTCCCCACGCCGCGCATCGCCGAAATCGGCGCGACGCCTTATGGCGTTCTGGTCGCGGGTCTCGGCGGCACGGGCGTCGTCACCGTTTCCGCCATTCTCGGCATGGCCGCGCATCTTGAAGGCAAGGGCGTCGGCGTCATCGACATGGCGGGCCTCGCGCAAAAGGGCGGCGCGGTCTATTGCCATGTCAAGATCGGCCGCGCGCCGCAGGACGTGCACGCCATTCGCGTCGCCGCCGGCGAAGCCGACCTTCTGCTCGGCTGCGATCTCGTCGTCGCCGGCGCCAAGCAGGTGCTCGCCACGGTGGAGCAAGGCAAGACGGCGGTGCTCGTCAACAGCGCCGAGGTCTTCCCCGGCGACATCGAGCGCAATCCAGACTTCGTCCTGCCGTCGAACGAGATCAAGCAGGCGATCCGCCGCGCCGGGGGCCCGGAGACGACCTTCATCGACGTGACCGGCATGGCGCAGGCGCTTCTTGGCGACTCGATCGCCGCCAATATTTTCATCCTCGGCTACGCCTGGCAGAAGGGCTATCTGCCGCTTTCGGAAGCCGCGCTCCTGCGCGCCATCGAACTGAACGGCGAGGCCGTGCCGATGAATCATTCGGCCTTTCTCTGGGGACGCCGCGCCGCGCATGATCTGAAAAGCGTTCAGGCGGTGGTCGAGTCGCTGCGCCAGCCCGGCCGCGGCCGCGCGCAATCGAAGACGCTCGACGAAATCATCGAGCGTCGCGCCGCCTTTCTCGTCGACTATCAGAGTCGCGCCTATGCCGCGCGCTACCGCGCCCGCGTCGAGCAAATCGCCAAATTGGAGGCCGCGCGCACGCCGGGCTCGCGCGAATTGACGGAAGCGGTCGCGCGCTATCTCTTCAAGCTGATGGCGGTGAAGGACTATTACGAAGTCGCGCGGCTCTATACGGACGGCGCCTTCCAGCGCCAGCTCGACGAGACTTTCGAAGGCGATCTGCGCCTCGAATTGCATCTCGCGCCGAATCTTCCAGCGTTCCAGCGCAAGACCGATTTCGGCGGCTCGCGTAAGATCACCTTCGGCCCCTGGATGTTCAAAGTGTTGCGCGTGCTCGCCCGAATGAAGCATTTGCGCAATACATGGCTCGATATTTTCCGTTTCGATCACGACCGCGTGGTGGAGCGTCGTCTCCTCGACGAATATGAGGCGTTGCTCGACGAATTGATCGCGTCGCTCACGCCGGAAAATCATGCGGCCGCCGTCGCGCTGGCGCGATTGCCGGAAAAGATTCGCGGCTTCGGCCATATCAAGGCGCGCCATATCGCAGCGGCGGATGCCGAGCATGAGCGGCTCATCGCCGAATTCCGCCAGCCGGCTTCGGTGAAACTCGCCGCCGAATAATCCCGCTCGGAACAATGTCGTGATATTATTCGACTGGCGAGTGCGATCGTCATTCCCGATCGCGCGCAAGAAACGCGTGCGGAATGACATTCAAGAAGCCTTCGATTGGGTCGGTTGTGACGCGCGCGAATGAATTGACGGAAATCGGGGCGCAGGATGCGCTTTCGCTATCGCCTTTTTCGAGCGCTGCGCGCCGCCGCGTGCTCGTGCTCGGCGGCGCGAGCGAAGCGCGCGCGCTGTCTGCGCGCATCGCCGCCGATCCGCGTCTTTCCGGCGTCGTTTCCCTCGCGGGCCGCACCAGCGCGCCAGCGCCATATGATCTGCCGATGCGCGTCGGCGGGTTCGGCGGCGCCGAGGGCCTGGCGCGCTATCTGAAAGAAGAGCGGGTGACGCATGTCGTCGACGCGACTCATCCTTTCGCGGCGCGCATCTCCGCGAATGCGCGCGCCGCCTGCGCTGCCTTGAGCGTCCCGCTGCTCGCGCTGACGCGCCCGCCCTGGCGCAAGGCGCCGGAAGATTGCTGGATCGAGGTCGCCGACAACGCCGCCGCCGCCTTTGCCCTGGGGCCGGCGCCGCGCCGCGTCTTTCTCACGACCGGCCGACAGGGCGTCGCGGATTTCCGCGCCGCGCCGCAGCATGATTATCTCCTGCGCGTGATCGAGCCGCCCAATGCCGAGGAACTGCCGCCGCGTTGCGAGGTGATTTACGGGCGCGGCCCCTTTGCGCTCGAAGAGGAGCTCGCGCTGATGCGCGAAAAGCGCGTCGATATTATCGTCACCAAGAACAGCGGCGGGGCGCTCGCCTATCCGAAGATCGAGGCGGCGCGCGCGCTTCGCCTTCCCGTCGTGATGATCGCGCGGCCCGAGCCCGCGGGCGTCGCGACGACGCATGATCTCGACAGGGTCATGATGTTTCTAAACGCATGAGCCGCGCGCTGATGATTCAGGGCACGGGCTCCGATGTCGGCAAGTCGCTGATCGTCGCGGGCCTCGCGCGCGCCTTCGCCAATCGCGGCGTCAGGGTGGCGCCCTTCAAGCCGCAGAATATGTCGAACAACGCCGCCGTGACCGCTGATGGCGGCGAAATCGGCCGCGCCCAGGCCTTGCAGGCGCGCGCCGCGCGGCTTACGCCTCTCGTCGACATGAATCCCGTGCTGCTCAAACCGCAAGGCGCCTCGGGCGCGCAGATCGTCGCGCAGGGCCGTATGATCGGCCAAGCGAACGCGCGCGACTATCAGGAGCTGAAGCCGACCTTAATGCCGCGGGTTCTCGAAAGTTTCGCGCGGCTCAAGGCTCAGAGCGATCTTGTCCTCGTCGAGGGCGCCGGCAGCGCCGCCGAGATCAATCTGCGCAAGAACGACATCGCCAATATGGGCTTCGCGCGCGAGGCCGATGCGCCCGTCGCGCTTGTCGGCGACATCGACCGCGGCGGCGTCATCGCGCAAATCATCGGCTGCAAGGCGGCGCTCGATGAGGAAGACGCGGCGATGATCCAAGGCTTCATCGTCAATAAGTTTCGCGGCGACGCATCGCTGTTCGACGAGGGCATGCGCTTCATCGCGGAGCGCACGGGCTGGCGCGCGCTCGGCCTCGTGCCTTATTTCGACGAAGCCGCGCGCCTGCCGGCGGAAGACGCTTTCGGCCTGCGCGCGCAGCGCCGCGATAAGAGCGAGGGAGTCCTCATCGCCGTTCCGCTCTTGCCGCATATCGCCAATTTCGACGATCTCGATCCGCTGAAGGCGGAAGCCGGCGCGCAAGTCGTTTTCCTCCAGCCCGGCGAAGCCTTGCCGGCCGAGACGCGGCTCGTGATCCTGCCCGGCTCGAAGGCGACGCTCGCCGATCTTAAGGCGTTGCGCGACAATGGCTGGGATATCGACATTCTCGCCCATGCGCGGCGCGGTGGCCGCGTCTTCGGCGTTTGCGGCGGCTATCAGATGCTCGGCCGCTTCATTCGCGATCCTGATGGCGTGGAAGGCGCCGCCGGCGAAGCGCCGGGCCTCGGTCTCCTCGACGTTGAAACGACATTGACCGGCGCCAAGACCTTGACGCGCGTTGCCGGCCATGCGCTCGCCTTCGACGCGCCTTTCGCTGGTTATGAAATGCATGTCGGCGAAACCGCCGGCGCCGACTGCGCGCGTCCCGTCCTGCGTTACGAAGACGGGCGCGCGGATGGCGCCGCGTCGCGCAACGGGCGCGTCATGGGCGCTTATGCGCACGGGCTCTTCGCCGACGATGCCCTGCGCGCGTCGCTGCTGCGCCTCATCGGCGCCGCGCCCTCCGCGCTGCATTACGAAGACAGGATCGAGGAAACGCTCGACGCGCTCGCGGCGCATTGCGCGCGCCATATCGATCTCGACGCCTTGTGGGAGATGGCGCGGTGACGGCGCATCCCCCCATTCACGCGGCTCCCGTCGTCGCGCATGGCGGTCGGCTCGACGCCGCGCGCCGGCTCTATCCCGACGCCCCGCAGCCCTGGATCGATCTTTCGACCGGCGTCAATCCGCGCCCCTATCCGCTCCAGCCGCTGAGCGGCGAAATCTTTACGCGCCTGCCGGACGACGACGCCTTCGCCGCGGTCGAGGCCGCCGCGCGGCGCGCCTATCGCGCGCCTGCCGGCGTCGAGATCATCGCCGGCGCCGGAACGCAAAGCTTCATCCAGCTCGCGCCCCGCGTCTTTCCGGCGCGCCGCGTCGCGGTCCTTGGCTTCACTTATGCGGAGCACGCCGCCTCTTGGAGGGCGGCCGGCGCGCATGTCGAAACGGTCGAGACGATCGAGGCGCTGACGGAGAAAGACGTCGGCGTGATCGTCAATCCCAATAATCCCGATGGACGCCTCGTCGCGCGCGAGGAGATCGCCGCCGCCGCCGCGCGTATGACGCAGCGCGGCGGCCTGTTGATCGTCGACGAATCCTTCATGGATTTCACGCCCGAGCATAGCGTCGCCGGTTTTGCGCATGAGCCGGGCCTCATCGTGCTGCGCTCCTTTGGCAAGGCTTACGGCCTGCCGGGACTGCGGCTCGGCTTCGCGCTCTGCTCCCGCGCGCGCGCGGCGCGGCTCCGCGCGGCGCTCGGCCCCTGGG